>JAFRTA010000096.1 GCA_017427315.1 Clostridia bacterium | reverse complement strand
GTAGTTGTCGATCAGGATATCGCCGGTAAAGGACGGGTCGTCGTCGAACACGAGCTGCCCGCCGACGTAAACGCCGCTCGCCGCCACGTCTCGGATCACGCAGTTTTCGACGCTGCTGTCGCGCACGCCGTCGTAAAATTTGATCGCGGTCGCGCCGAGATTGCGGAATTCACAGCCGGTGATATGGATATCCTTCGCATACGAAGCGGTGAACACGCCGTCCACGTCGTACGCCGCCTGCGTGGAGTCCATGCCGAGCTGCGCCATCCAGCCGTCGCCCCTGGAAACGGCGATCTCCCAGTCGGTGCATTCGAAAACGATATTCTCAAACGAGATCCCGCTCGCGCTGTTGATATCGATCAGTTTTGTGACAGAGGATGCGGAGAGCTTCACGCTCGCCGGGTCCTCGCTGTCTTCGGGGACGTAATAGAGCTTTCTGCCGTCGGCGTCGAGATACCACTCGCCCGGCTCGTTCAGCTCCGAAAAGACGTTTTCGAAGAAATAGCGGTCGCCCGGATAGATCTTCATCGACGCGGGACGGGACATTTTCACCTTTCCCGTCGCCCCGTCATAGCTCTCGGCGAACGCCATCTCGTCGTGCCAGAAATGCAGGATGCGCACCGTCGGCACGCCGACGTCGAAAACCTCCTTCGGGATATCCCCCGCCTTCGCGTTGAAGGCGGTCTGACAGAGCGTGAGCTCCCACGGCGTCGTCTCTTCGTTATAAAGCGCGTCCGCCGGATCGACCGAGTCGACCTCAAGATATCCCTCGGCGGGGAAGCGCGGGGTGTAGATCCGTTCGCCGTTCCGGAACAGCGATTTCACGTTCAGCAGCGGATCGCCCTTGGGGATCTCCTTTGTGAACACGCGCACGCCGTTGACCTTCTCGGTTTTGAAGCCGGTCACGGGGAAAGCCCCGCTGAACGCGACGTTCGCGCCCCTCGCGGCGGTATAGATCACGTTCTGACGGTCGGAGGAATCGAACGAGACGGTCTCGTCGAAATAATAGGTCCCCTCGGCGAAATACACGACGACTTCGCCCTTGCCGGGGATCGTTTTCGCCTTCTCTTTCGCGCCTGTGAACGTCGCCAGCGGCGCTTCCTTCGCGCCGGACGCGGTATCGTCGCCGGTCGGCGAGACGTAAAGCGCCGTACTGCCGGCTTTCTCTTCCGCGGCAAACGCGGCGGGCGCCGCCGTCCCCGCAAGAAACAAAACGGAGAGCAGGATCGTGACAAACCGTATTCTTCGCATAAAAAACACCCCGATGTATTCTTTAGGAAAAGAATAGCACAGTCGGGGAAAGATGTCAATAAATTCTGATTTAGCGGAGCTAAATCAGAATTTATTGAGAATCTCTTTCCTCGCCCTTTTCGCCTCCGGTATCGGATACAGCGGCCAGTCGTGATGCAGGTTTTTGCCGACGATCGATTCACAGCCGGGGACGCCGTCGCAGAACCGTCTGATATCGGGATAAAGCAGCTCCCGTTCCCCTGCGAAAACGGTGACGCGGGCGAGACCGGACAGGTCGCCGTTTACCGGCGAGACGCGCGGGTCGTCGACGCCGCAGTCCTTCGCCCAAAGCGCTCCGAGCCGTTTCAGGCCGTAAAGCGCGCAGAGCGGGTCGCGGTCGTATTCGTTTAATCCGGGATTTTTCATCGAAACGTCGACCCACGGAGAGAGCAGGATGATCCGAGACGGCGCGGGGATCCCGGAGAGCGCGATGGCAGCGGCAAGCCCGCCGCCGGAGGAATCCCCCATCAGCACCGTCTCTTTCCCGTCCGCAGCGTAAGACAGGTAAAGCGTGCGGATCAGGGAAAACACCTCCGCACCGCCGTGACCCGGGAGCAGCGGATAAAGCGGCACGACGATTTCCGCCCCCGTATTTTTCGCTAACCCGGCGAGGAACCGCAGGTGCATTTTCTGCGGTCGGTTCAGATACGCGCCGCCGTGCAGATAAAACGCCCTTTTATCCCCCTTTCCCCTGTTGAAAACGTATACCTGCATCCCGCCGAAGGATTCCGCCGTCAGCGGGGCGCGGGACCGGCGTTTCTCCGGCAAAGAAACCGGTTTTTCGTTCGCGGAGCGACGCTGCGCAAAATACGTTTCAAATCCTTTTCTTTTTGAAAAACGGTTCCGGTATCCGGTGATATACAGAAAGCTCTCTACGGCCAGCGCGATTACCGATTTCCCGGCCGCAAGCCGAAGCAAAAACCGGAAAACGAAAGCGTCGCACAGAACAGACAGGATCAGAGCGGCGATCTTCATGCTTATATTCCTCCGGCATCAACCGAAAAAGGGACCTGCCTTACGGCAGACCCCTTTCGGTTTGTTCAGTTAAGTCTTTGCTTACTTGGACTTCTTGGAAGCTACGAACGCAGCGCCCGCAAGAACTACAAGAGCAGCAGCAACAGCGATGCCGGCGTCGCCCGTTCTCGGGATGACGTTCTGGCGCGCAGTGGTGTCGCTGGGAGAAACAGCGGTGGTAGCGGTGGGCTGAGTGCCGGTGGTGGGCTCATCAGTTACGGGAGCCTCGGTGGTGGGAGCCTCGGTGGTGGGAGGCTCGGTCTCAGCAGCAGCGATCTCTACGTTCGCGGAAGCAGCGCCGGGCATCTCCTCTTCGGGAGCATAGTCCTCATCGAGAACTTCGAGGGTGAAGGTATCCTTATCGCCGGGGGCGCCGATCGCCTTGAAGGTGAAGGTCGCCATCTGGAGAGAATCCTGACCGCAGACAGTGGGGAACATGAAAGCAATGGTAGCTGCGCTGTCGGAGATCTTATCGCCGACGGGAGAACCGACTTCCGCGTTCGTCTGGCTGACATACTCGAAGACCGCAGAGTTCCAGGAAAGCTGGAACGTGCCGCTCTCGAAGTTCGCTGCGCCGTTCAGGGTCGCAGTAACGGTGAACGTTTCGCCCTCGTTAACTTTTGCAGGAGCGCTGACAGACAGGGAGCCCGCGGCGAAAGCCGAGAAAGCTGCGGTGCTGATCAGAGCAAGCGCAACAACGAGAACAAGAACTTTCTTTGCAAGTTTCATTTGTTTGAACCTTCCTTTGATTTTTTTTATATAAAGAGCCTTTCGCTCATTTATATACAGCAGAAACAGCGGTCATGGGAACAACCGTATGAGTATTATATACTATTCGGATGAATTCGTCAAGACCTATTTTCGATTTTTTATCTCGAAAACGCTTTTTGCCCCCCGAACGGGAGAATTCACATTAGTTATTTTAACACAGCGTTTTCAAAAAGTCAAATGGTTTCTCCACATTTCCTGCATATAAAACGGGAAAAAATTCATTTTTGTTTTGTAGACATTTCACAATTATAGTTTTTCTCGCCTTTTCGGAACGATACGAGAAAGTATTTAGCAGCGAATATTTGGATTTTTATGTATTTATTTGTGTGATGTGAGATGTGTGAGAAAAACCGTTCACCCCGTTCCCTGCGGCGCAGCCGCTTTTCTCCGCTCTCCGCTCTTATATATGAAAGTTTTCCCCGTCCGCCTCCCAGACCGCGGGAGTCTTCGTCTCATACCGGTCCAGCGGACGCAATCCGTGGGGCGTCTGCACATCGGCGAACGCGGCGGCGATATCCCGGCGTTTTTCTTCGTCGATATCCCCCGGCGCGGAGACGAACAGCGCGGAGTCGCTCTTCGCGAGCAGTCCGAGCCATTTTTTGTTTTTCTCCCACGGGATATAGTCGCCGAGGATGCCGACGCAGTCCGCGTCGACGAGATAGAACTTTTTATTCTGCGCGAACCGGAACGCGAGCGTGTTCACGCCCATTTTTACCGTGCGCGCCCAATCCTTTCCGCTCGTGTCGTCGCCGGTGCGGGCGATCTGCACGAGCCCCGCGGCCAGGTGCGACACCGTATTGCAGCCGATGATCAGCATATCGCCGCATTCTTCTCTGAACAACTCGTAAAGGTCGAGAACGATCTCGGCGTTGGTCTTCGAGCGGTCGGCAAAATGCCACAGCGGGACGTTCGTGATACCGTCGCCCAGCTCCTTGCCCCAGTCGCCGAACAGGTCGAAGGTCGTGAAATCGTGCTTCACGAGGTCGTAGCCCCAGGAGCGGATGCGGCGCAGATCGGCGCGGATCAGCTCACGGGAAGCCGGGACCGTCGGGTCAAGATAGCTGCGCGCCCCGCCGCGCAGGATCAGCATCCCGTCGGGCAGCGCTTCCTTCGTGCAGAGCGGACGAAGCCAGATCCCGGCGCGAAGGCCCAGGGCGTGGATCTCGTCCGCCAGCGTTTTCATATCCCCGAACTTTTCGTTCGGCAGCCACGGGCCCGCGCAGGAATGGATCTGCCACCCGTCGTCGACGACCTCGTAAGCGGGCGAGGACAGTCCCTGCGCAAGCTCCGCCGTCATGCGCGCGTCGGCGAGGATCTCCGCCCGCGAGCTGACGCCGTAGGCGTAATACCAATTGTTGTTGCCGAAAACGGGCGCGTCCGGCAGAATCGGCCCGGGGCACATCCGGCCGCAAAAATCGCAGAGCGCGTCGAAATCGTCGGTATTCCGATATTCCTTCAGAAGAAACTCCGCAAGGAGAAGCTCCCTGCCGCCGAGCGATACGCCGCAGCCGCCGTTGCGGCAGTCCAGAACGGCGCAAAGCTCTTTTGTATTATAATGAAAAGAAACAAACGCGCGCGGGCGCGTCTTCACACCGAAACAGAAGCAGTCCGTCCGGTCCGTCGCGATGAAATACCACGGCATGGGGCGGTCGTTGTCTTTCAGTTTTTTGTATTCCAGCTCGCCGTAGGACCGCTCCCACGCGTCGCCGAGCACGAGCGTGTTTTCCTCTTTTTCGACGTCCCAGAACAGCCGGACGAAGGTCGGACGGCTCCGCCGGGCGGAAAGATACACGCGCAGCGCGCCGTCTTCGCACTCGGTGCGCAGACGCGCGTCGCCCGCGGCGTTCTCGCAGATGATCTCCGCACGGCAGGCGGAGAGGGTCGGGACGGTCAACATATCATCAGACTCCAATCATACTAAAATGGACAATGGATAATGGATAATGGATAATAAATGACGGCCGTACCCGATGATAGATGTAGGTTTACTATACTCGCACAAACTGCTTTTCATCCTCATCGTTAAATCCATGTCCGGCATCTGTTATTGCTGTTTCAAATAATTAATTAAAGGAACAATTTCTATAATAAGATTCGCGCAGCGAATCCACCGAAATTATTCATTATCCATTGTCCATTATTCATTGACTGACGGCTTCCGCCGTCAGTCCAGCCGCCAATCCACCGGGTCGTCGGCGAGCAGGGCGTTGGTCTTCGAAAAATGCCGGCAGCCGAAAAAGCCGTAATGCGCCGAGAGCGGGCTCGGGTGCGCTGCGGTCAGGATATGGTGCGCCGGGTTCGTGATCAGCGCGGATTTGCTCTTCGCGAAATTGCCCCAGAGCAAAAACACGATCGGTTTTTCCCGCTCGTTCAGCAGGGTGATGACGCGGTCGGTGAATATCTCCCATCCGGCGCCCTTATGGCTCGCCGCCTGCCCGCCGCGCACGGAAAGCACCGTGTTCAGCAGCAGCACGCCGTGCTCCGCCCAGGGGGTCAGGTCGCCGCTTTCCGGGATCGGATACCCGAGGTCGTCGTGATACTCTTTGAAGATATTCACCAGCGACGGCGGCGGCGCGATCCCCTGCGGAACGGAAAAGCAAAGCCCGTGCGCCTGTCCCGGACCGTGATAGGGGTCCTGCCCGAGGATGACCGCCTTGACCGCGTTGTAATCCGTGATTTTGAGCGCGTTGAAAATATCGTTCATCCGCGGATAGACCGGGAACGCCGGGTTCGCGTATTCCGATTTGAGAAATTCGCGGATCTTCAGATAGTATTCCTTTTGAAATTCCCCTGCAAGCAGGTCGTCCCAGGTGTTATTCAGATGGACCATGGCGTTTATCCTTTCAGTGACGGATTATTCGAGGTCTGTTTGTTTACGGATATCGGGGATCGGGGATCGGATATCGTGCCCGAACTGCGGCTCCAATCACAGAATGAACTCCGCGAATTCGGGAAAGAACAAGAATCGTCGATTTTACAGGCACGATCCGCGAAATCCGATACCCGATATCCGAAATCCCGGATCTGCCAAGGCGTTCACGCCTCGGCAGATCCGGCCTGTTCTCTTTCTTCTCTGCGGCGGGTGACCTCGGCGGTGATCTCCTCCATATATTTTCCGTGGAGTTTGAACCGGAAGGTAAAGATCAGAAGCGAGATCAGCATGAACACGGCGGGGATCACGAGCATCATCAGGTCGAACGCGGTTTTCACGCCGGCGGAATTGCCCGCGTGCAGGTCGCTGTCGTAGCCGGTCAGGAAGATGCCCGCATACAGGATCACGGTCTGCAGGGTATACGCCATCTTCTGCAGGAACCCCTTCATGGAGAAGGTCACGCTTTCGGCGCGGTAGCCCATCTTGACCTCGCCGTAGTCCACGATATCCGCCAGGAACACCGTCTGCGAGACGAACATCGCCGCGGTGCCGGTCTGCGCCAGCAGGTTGAAGATATACAGCGCGAGCATGGAATCCAGCACTTTTGCGCTGAACAGCATACCGAAGAAGCCGAAGGCGGCGAGCCCCAGCGAGAACTGGTAGATCCGTCTTCTCGTGGTGAATTTCAGCCCGACGGGGATCACGGCAAGGCCGACGATGGAACCCACCGCGCCGAAGGTGTTGAACATGCCCTGCAGCGACGCGTCCCCGGCGCATACGTCGAAGTAATACACGCCGACGCCGGAGATCATATAGAAGCCCGCGTTGGAGATCATGGCGAACAGCATGAAGGTGCGCAGCTGGTCATTGTTCTTTGCGATGTTGAGGATTTTTTTGAAAGAGAATTTCTCTTTTGCGGAGGTGTACACGGTCTCCTTCGTTTTCAGCACGCTGACGCCGGCAAAGAAGACCAGGCCCGCCGCCGCGATCAGGGAGATGACCGAAAAGCTGCGGGTATCCCACACCTTGCTGCCGTCGGGAGAGACGGTCACGCTGATGAATTTCATCGCCAGCGGCGCGCCGATGGTGATGATCCCCTGGCCGAGACCGGAGAAGGTCCGGGCGATCGTGGCGATCAGCGAGCGCTCCTTCGGGTCCGTGGTGAACGAGGGCACCATGCTCCAGTAGGGAATGTCGGCGAGCGTGTTCGTCATGCCCCAGCCGATGTACAGCACCGCGATATAGGCGTAGATCCACACGCCCGCGGTGGGGATGCCGGGATTGTTGAACAGCAGCGCCAGCACCACGGCGTTCAGGATCGAACCGCGCAGGATCCACGGCCGGTATTTGCCCATTTTCGTATGGGTATTGTCCACGATCGTGCCCATCATGGGGTCGTTGATCCCGTCCCAGATGCGGGCGATCGGCGTGAGGATCAGCAGGAAATTCGCTTTGAGTTTCAGCACGTCCGTCAGATACTTGTTCAGAAAGCTGTAGAACATCCCGTAGCTCAGATCGAGGCCGACCGCGCCGACGCCGTAAAACAGCTTGCCCTTGAGCGATTGCAGCTTGCCCATATCGTTCTCCTTTCCTGTCATTGCGGGATCAGCGGTCCCGCAGATAATCCATGGCGGAGTTGCCGAGCTTGACGATGATCACGCCCTCCTCGTCCACGGCGATATATCCGTCCTCCGGATACGAGGGCATCAGCGTCGCGGGCAGACGGTAGGCGTTCACGAGCTCGTAGGTGTCGAGAGAATGGAAGTCGTAACCGAGATAGCGGTAAAATTTCATCAGCTCCCCGTTCGGCGTTTCGAACGCAAGCGTCGCCCAATAAAGATAGGAGCCGAGATTGCTGCGCACGAATTTGAACCTGCCGGTTTCCGCGTCGAGATAGGTGTCGATATTCTCGGATACCTGCCGCAGCGCGCCTGCGCCGGGAAGCCCCCGGTTCGCCAGAGAACGGAACCATCCCGCCGCCTTTTCCTTGCGCGGATCGTCGGGCGGCAGCGAACACTGCTCGGTGATAAAATCGCTGATCTCATACCTGCCGACAAATACGACCGGGTGGTTTTTCGTATCGTAATTCGCCTGCAGCTCGTCGCCGACGGCGCGGGCGACGGCGATCTCCTCCTCGGAGCGCAGCACGTCGAGGAACAGCCAGTTGTTCAGGTCGTACGCTTGCACGAAGATCAGCCAGAACGCCAGAAGCGCGGAAACGACGGGCAAGGCGCGGCGCAGGATATTCTCTTTGAAGCTCTTGCGTTTCCCGTCCTTCTTCGCATCGGCCTTCACCCATCCGTTCAGCCGCTCATATACCAGGGCGGCAAGGAACGCGATAAACACCGCGTAATACTGCGCGGTGCGCATCGGCGCGACGCGCCCGCTCACGAGCGTCAGGGCGAACTGCAGGATCGCCAGCGCGAAAAACAGCGCGCCGACGGTAAAGTTTTTGTTTTTTATCCACGCCGCGACCCCGAGCACAATATCGAGGCAAAGGAAGACCTCCAGCAAAAGGAACGGAAGATAATGCGGCGCCGCGACGTAGAAATACAGCACGAAATCGGTGATCAGCAGCACCAGCGCCTCCGCGGGCGAGGATTTCGGGTCGAACCACGCGATATCGGTCGCCGCGTTTTCGCTCGCCTTCATGTCGAGCGCGGCGAGCACGATTTTGCCGGTGAGGAATTCCGCGACGATCGCGGCGGCAAGAACGCCGATCGCGACCAGCCCGAGAACGAGCACCCTGCCGAATTTCCCGCGGGCCGCGTCCTTCGGCGCGTAATAGAAATGCAGCAGAAACAGCGCCACGACGCCGCAAAGGAACACGACCGCAAAGGATTCATAAAGGGATACGACGAAAAACAAATCGACGAACAGCCACACGAGCGCCGATTTTTTCTTCACGTCGTACCAATACTGGAACAGAAGCAGCGCCGCCGCGGTCATCAGATAACCGAAGCAGACGTTGAAGTTCCCGCCGCCGTAAACGAATATCTCGTTGATGCCGGGATAAGAGACCAGCACGCAGGAAAATATTATCTTCGCACCGAGCGAGAGCCTGCCGCCCGCCGCGCGGTCGAGAAAGACGCTCATCAGCATTGCCGCGAGCCCGAAGCTGACGACGCTTAAAACGTCGCAGAAATAGGGCACGTTTTTGAGCATGCGGAAAATATTCGCGAACAGCACGATCGTAAAGCGTCCCTGCGCGACCATTTCGCCGTCGAGCGGATAATAGATCTCGGACGTAAAATCGTCGACGCTGATCGAATTATGGACGACGGAATAACCGTAGGAAACAACCGACGTGATCAGCAGCGCGATCATGTAAGGCTTGTTCGCCGCAAGCGCGCCGAGCTCGGCGCAGACCGCCCGGAACGCGCCGGAGGACGGCTTTTTGCTGCCCGCTGCCCGGAACGCGCCGGCGGAAGCGGATTTGCTCATGGTAT
>JAFRTA010000095.1 GCA_017427315.1 Clostridia bacterium | reverse complement strand
CGCCTTCCGCGCATACGATACGACCGGGCGATCCTTCGTCCAGCCGGTAAAAAACGACTCGAAGCCGACCTGGGCGATCAGTTCGAGGATCTGTTCCGTTTCAAGCTCCGTTCCGATATCCGCGCACACGCCGAGTCTGCGTTTCCACATTCCGATCCCCTCCGACAGATTCATACTCCCATTATACGCCCATCCCGGCGCGTGTCAATAGAATTGACGGTTGAATTCCCGATACGGATATGATAAGATAAACGCAACAGGCAGGTGAATCCGAATGCAGATCGAATCCGTAAATCCGCCCGAGCCCGGGCGGCGTTTCAAAGCCGCGCTGTTCGATTTCGACGGCACGTTGAGCCTGATCCGCGAAGGGTGGCAGGGCGTGATGATCCCGTATTTCTGCGAGGAGCTGAACGCCGCGCCGGGCTTTGTTTCAGAAGAGGATTCCGTCGCCGTTGTGACGGAATTCGTGGACCGGCTCACCGGAAAACAGACGATTTTTCAATGTATCGCGCTCGCCGACGAAATCACGTGCCGCGGCGGGAAACCGAAGGGACCCGCCGCATACAAAGCGGAATACCTTCGCCGCCTGATGCGGAAGATTGACGGCAGAAGGAAAGGGCTCGCCGACGGCACGGTCGATCGCGGCTCCCTGATCGTGAAAGGCGGCGCGCCGTTCGTGCGTGCGCTGAAAAACGCCGGCCTCGAGGTTTACTGCGCCAGCGGCACCGACCAGCCGCAGGTTCGCGAAGAGGCGGCGCTGCTCGGCTTTGACGCGCTGTTCGGGGAGAACATCTTCGGCGCGCGGGATGAAGACGCTTCCGCCTGCGCGAAAGAGGCGGTGATCCGACGACTGCTGACCGAAAGGAAGATCGGCCCCGCCGAACTGCTTTCGTTCGGCGACGGATTTGTCGAGATCGAGCTCGTCGCCTCGATCGGCGGTTACGCGGTCGGCGTTGCGACAGATGAAAAACACGGCGGGATCGACGAAGGAAAACGCCTGCGGCTTCTGAACGCGGGAGCGCGCGCGATCATTGCCGATTTCTCCGACACGGACAGACTGCTGAACTATCTCGGGATTCATAAAAAAGGAGAAAAGCCATGATATACAAACAATTTCGGGAAATGAGCCTTTCTGCTCTCGGCATGGGCGGGATGCGGCTTCCCACAAGCGGAAAGGATTCCGAGATCGACCGAAAAACCGCGTTTGAGATGATCGACTACGCAATGGAGCACGGCGTCAATTATTACGATACCGCCTGGGGTTATCACGGCGGCAACTCCGAGCTCGTTATGGGAGAGGCCCTTTCCCGGCACCCGCGAGAAATGTTTTATCTTGCGAGCAAATTTCCCGGCTACAGTCTGAAGAACATGCCGAGGGTCAAAGAGATTTTCGAAAAACCGCTTGAAAAATGCCGCGTGGATCATTTCGATTTCTATTTGTTCCACAACGTATGCGAGCTGAATATCGACGCGTATCTCGACCCGAAATTCGGCATTCATCCGTATCTTATCGAACAGAGAGACGCCGGCAGGATAAAGCATCTCGGCTTTTCCGCCCACGGCGGCGTTGACGTCATGAAACGTTTTCTCGACGCGTACGGAGATGATATGGGATTCTGCCAGCTTCAGATCAATTTCCTCGATTGGAAATTCCAGAACGCCGACGAAAAGGTCGCCCTTCTGAAAGAACGGGGGATTCCCGTGTGGGTCATGGAGCCGCTGCGCGGCGGCAGGCTCTGCCGGCTGGACGACGCCTTTGAAAGCAGACTGCGCGCGATGCGTCCGCACGAGACGACGACCGGGTGGAATTTCCGCTTTATCCAGTCGCTGCCGGAGGTCGTCGTGACGCTTTCCGGCATGTCGACGCCGGAACAGACGGCGGAAAATATCGCGACTTTCGAAACGGACGAGCCGTTGAACAACGAAGAATTCGACGCGCTGCAGCAAATCGCAGCCGAGATGCTCGAAAAAAAGACCGTTCCCTGCACCGCCTGCCGTTACTGCGTCGACCAGTGCCCGATGGGGCTCGATATCCCCCGTCTTCTCGCGCTGTATAACGAACACGCATTTTCGGACGGCGGCTTCATCGCGCCGATGGCGCTTTCCGCAATCGACGACGACAAACAGCCGGATTCCTGTATCGGCTGCGGAAGCTGTTCGGCGGTCTGCCCGCAGCAAATCGATATTCCCGGCGCATTTTCGGATTTTACTTCAAGACTCGGCAGGTAAGACATGTATCGTTTACTGAAAAAAGAAGGCTTCGCCAGACGCGGCGAATTTACGACGCCGCACGGCACGGTTCAGACGCCGTGCTTTATGAACGTCGCCACCTGCGGCGCGATCAAAGGCGCGCTCTCGGCATACGATCTGAAGGAGATCGGCTGCCAGATCCAGCTTTGCAACACCTATCATCTGCACCTGCGCCCCGGTGACGAGCTTGTGAAAGAGCTCGGCGGCATACGCAGATTCACCGGTTTTGACGGTCCGGTACTGACCGACAGCGGCGGGTTTCAGGTTTTTTCGCTCGCAAAGCTGCGCAATATCAAAGAAGAAGGCGTAACCTTCGCGTCGCACATCGACGGGCGCCGCATATTCATGGGGCCGGAGGAAAGCATGCGCATCCAGTCAAACCTCGCTTCGACGATTGCGATGGCGTTCGACGAATGCGTCGAGAACCCGGCGCCGCGCGACTACGCCGAACAATCCTGCGCGCGGACCGAGCGGTGGCTGCTGCGGTGCAAAGAAGAAATGGGTCGGCTGAACGCGCGGTACGATACGCTCAACAAAAACCAGATGCTTTTCGGCATCAACCAGGGCGCGACCTACGACGATCTGCGCGTCGAGAATATGCGGAAAATCGCCGGCTGGGATCTGGACGGATACGCGATCGGCGGCCTCGCCGTAGGAGAACCCGCCGAGGTGATGTACCGCATTATTTCCGCGGTGGAGCCCTTCGCTCCCGCCGACAAGCCGCGGTATCTGATGGGCGTCGGCACGCCGGTCAACATCCTCGAGGGCGTGAAGCGCGGCGTGGATCTGTTCGACTGCGTGATGCCCTCGCGCAACGCGCGGCACGGCCACCTGTTCACGATGCAGGGCGTCATCAACATCAACAACGCGAAATACGAACGGGACGAAAGCCCGATCGACGAAGCATGCGGCTGTCCGGTATGTCAAAGACACACGAGGGCGTATATCCGGCATCTGTTCAAGGCGAAGGAAATGCTCGCAATGCGTCTTTGCGTGATGCACAACCTGTATTTTTACAATCATCTGATGCAGACGATCCGCGACGCGCTGGACGAAGGACGCTTCGAAAGCATATACAAGGCGTATTCCGGCGTTTTGGATCGGAGAATCTGATTTTTTTTCGATAACGTCTTGCAATATGACGGGAAAGCATGTATAATATAGATTATATTTTTTTGGAGGATAAGATAAAATGAATTTTGGTTTCCTGATTCCCCTTTGTAATTTATTCGGCTCCACGGCCGGCACTTCGACTGCGGGCTCTGATTCTGCGCGCACCGGCAACCCCGTTT
>JAFRTA010000094.1 GCA_017427315.1 Clostridia bacterium | reverse complement strand
CAAGACGGACTTCACTCCCCGCCCGCGATTATGAAAAAAAAACGCCGCCGGAAAGTTTCATCCGGCGGCGTTTCACGGTTTACATTCGTTTTTAAGGCAACACCGCACAAATACGAATGCGCGTCTTGCTTGATCTTTGTTCCGTCATCTTGCACAGATTCTCCTTGACAACCGTCAGGTTGCCTGCGGAGACTCTGTACAATCTGACGAAAAATCTACTGCGCAATCCGCACGCCCGAATTGTGCGGTGTTGCCTTAAAAATAAAGCGAATCAACGGCAGGGACATTCTGCGTGAGATAATCCTTGCAGAAAGCAATGACCGCCTGCGCTTCCCGATCCTCCCTGCTTCTCTTTGTCGCATACCAGCGCAGAAGCCTTGTATAGCAGATAACAGCCGCTTTTCTGATGATATCGTCAACGTACTGCTCATCTTTGCCGTCGAAATAATACCTGATTGTGTATTTCCACATATCAATGCACTTTTCACCGGGAATGTCAAAGAAATTCGAGGCGTTGTCCGGGTCGGCGCAGGAGTAGCCGATATAAGCTGCATATATTGCGGCGAATTCATAGATCGGGTGCCCCATTGAGAGGGTGTCCATATCAATCAGCAGGTTTTCGCCGTTCTGCTGCATAATGTTTTTGATATGATAATCGCCGTGAATCATCGTATTGGTTTCGGGGATTTCCTCAAACATTTCAAGGAGTTTTTCGCCGAGTTCCGCAGGGAGATAATCCTTTGTATAATGGACCCATTTCATGGATTCCTGTTTTTTGCTCGGCAGCTCGCCCGGTTTCAATTCGGTAGAATGAATCGTCTTTAAAATTTCAACGCTCTGTTTTGCAAGGTCCTCAACGGATTCGCCCGCCCGTATCAGCTTTGCAAAGGATTTTGCGTTGAGCAGCTCGAATACCGAGCCGTAAAGGTCGCCGACCTGAACGACGTCATAGGGAATCGCAGTCGGGATACCCATGACAAACGCTTTTCTTGCCAGCTCGCGCTCATGATGGATTTCTTCCAGCGCGTCGTGGTTTTTGTAAACCTTCACAATCGTATCGGGGTCCGTCCGGTAAACAATACCGTTTGCGCCCTCGCCGATAACCTCGCAGCCCTCGATTGAAATCCTGCGGTAAGCCTTTGAGATATTCATCATCTCGGTGAAGCCCGTCATATCGAAGATTTCATAGATCTCAGAGCTGCAGTTGATGATTTTCGTCGACGGGAATGATTTTTTGACCCTGAGGATCACTCTGAGCCCCGCGCTTGAGATGTATTCAAGCTCTGAAGCGTCCAAAATCACCTCGCCGTCAAAGCCGTTTAACCGGTTCCGGATCTCCGTCTCTCTTTCAGCCGCGTTTGACGAATCGATTCTGCCCTTTAACGCAATCGTCTTTTCCATTTTAACCTCCTGTTCCTGTCCTTTCAACCGTTCCGATTTTTTATCTGATTATTTTTTTGACGGTCAGAATATTCTTTCCGTCAACCCAATCATAAGAAACGTCGTCCATATTCTTTTTCACAAGGAATACGCCCAGTCCGCCGATTTCCCGTTCATCTGCCGAAAGCGTCGTGTCGGGGTCTTCTTTTTCAAGCGGATTATACAGGATTCCGCTGTCGGCAAATACGATTGTTATTTCATTCCCGCTGACTTGAACGGAGATCTCGGCTTTGCCCGTTTCATCCCCGTAGGCGTAGGAAGCGATGTTCACAAATATTTCTTCAACCGCAAGGTCAATCTGCATCTGCGCTTTCGGCGGGCAATCTATTTTTTCAAGACAGCTGTCAACAAAGCCGATAACTTCGTCAAGGTTCTCCTTTTCGGCGTCAACCGTCAGTTTATTCTCTTTTGCGCCGCCCTTGAATCTGAAACAGAGCATTGTAAGGTCGTCAAACTGCGGCGCGTCTCCGACAAATTCGCCGACTGCGCCCTTGACCTTGTTGATAAGCTGCTCTGCGGAAAGGCTCTGAATACCGTCAAAACACTTCAGAAGTCTTTCCTCGCCGAAAAGCTCTTTTTCGGAATTGTTTGCTTCCGTCACGCCGTCCGTGTAAAGGCAGACGACGTCGCCGTTATTCAGCTTCAACGTATTCTCCCGGTATTGAACGTCTTCCATACCCGCAAGAACAAAGCCGCTCTTTGTTTTAAGATATTTCGGTTCATGACCGCTTACGACGACGGGAGGATTATGACCTGCGCTCACATATGTCATTTCACCGCCGACAAGGTCCAAAACACCGACCCAAAGCGTTACGAACATATCCGCTTCATTTCTTGCGCAAAGCGAACGGTTTGCGGTCATCATCGCCTCCGCGAGAGACGGGATATCTCTGATACAGTTCTGCAAGGTCATTTTCGCCGTAGCCATAAACAGCGCGGCGGGAACTCCTTTTCCCGAGACGTCTCCGACAGCAAACGCGATGCGGTTGTTGTCGATCTGGAATACGTCGTAAAAGTCTCCGCCGACCTCTTTGGCGGTTTCCATAAACGCGCTGACGTCAAGCTCTTTACGGCCCGGATAGCTCTCATTGACCGTCGGCAAAAGCGAATGCTGAATAACCGTCGCGACCTCAAGCTCCGACTGCATACGGCTTTTTTCGATCACCAGGTTTTTCTGCTTTTCCGTATAGGTAATAATTGTTACCATCAGAGCAAAACCGACTGCGTTGATAAGAATGAACGGTATCGCAATCTGTCTTACGATCCCGAGAGCTGTTTCAAAAGGCTTGACCATAATCAGTACAACGCCGAGATGGAACACCTCCGATAACGCGCCGAGCAGCAGCGCGTAATACGGCTTTTTGACGAATTTATGAAATTTCAACGATACGAAGCCGCTGATAAAACCGATACAGCAGGTTGCAACAACGCAGGCGTTCGCTGTGACGCCGCCCATGGTAAGGCGATGAACGCCCGCAATCAGTCCTGCGATAACGCCGCCCAACGGACCGCCGACAAAACCTGAAAGCATCGGTCCGATATCTCTTACGGAGATAACGGCGCCGTTCAGTTGGAACCCCGAAATATTACCGTAAATCCCGAAAAGACCGCCGAGGATACCGAAAATGACGGAATACTTCCATTTTTTCTCCGTTTTTATAAACCGTGACAGGATATCACTGCCGCCCAGAAATGCCGAAACAAGCAAAATAACGGCAAGCGTGCCTATCAGCTTCGTAAAAATACTGTCCATAGAATCATATCCCATGCATTCAGAATGATGATAAGCTATGCAATATTCAGGATATCCGAAAAACCGGTAATATCAAATATTTCCATAATCTCACTGCGAACATTTTTAACAGTAAGAGAACCCTGCCGGTCCATCAGCTTTTTCGCCTTAAGAATTACGCGAAGCCCCGCGGACGAGGTATACGTCATATTCTGCAAATCAAGCACAAGCTCACCCACGCCGTCGATATTGTCGGTAATACTTTTTTCAAGCTCGGGCGCCGTAACGGTATCGACTCTGCCCGATACGCTTATGACGAGGGAATTGCCGTCCCTTTCGGTCGTGATATTCATAAAACTGCCTCCTTAAAACGATTGACCAGATGAGTAAGAAAAACGGACAGGGGGCCCGACGGCAATACAGATTCTGCGGCATGCGTGATTTCGTATCCGCACAAATGCCAAAAACGCCGGAATCAACCTGTTGTCGGCATGAAGCGTTTTTCTTTTTCGGGCGCTGCCCTGCCGTTGCTTTGATTGTCTTTCTCAAAGCGCCGACTGTTTGCTGAAATTATACATTATTCCGATCCAACTGTCAAGAAAGCGGAAACAAAACGCCGTTCAAAAGACGCAAAAACAAAAAACCGTTCCCCCGCATCCCGTGATTTGAATGATTTTTCATTCTTTCAGGCTCGATCATGCTTATTTTTGTTTTCAGAAATGGCGTAAAACCGCATAAAGAAAGGCTTCCCGAACAGGAAGCCCTGGAGCTACTGGTCGGACTCGAACCGACGGCCTGCGCATTACGAATGCGCTGCTCTACCAACTGAGCCACAGTAGCGTGTTATGAAATTGTTCTTTTTTGCGGTTACGGTCTTTCGGTTTTACGGATGCGACGCTCTGCCGACTGAGCCACAGTAGCGTGTTATGAAATTGTTCTTTTTTGCGGTTACGGTCTTTCGGTTTTACGGATGCGACGCTCTGCCGACTGAGCCATACCGGCGTTCTGCGGCGGTTTCCCGACCACGGATTGAGATTATAGCATATCGGGAGCCGCTTTTCAAGTGTTTTTTGAAAAAAATATAAAAACTCCTCAGACAATCCGCCGGAGCGATTCTTCCGCTGCGGTTGACAATCCCACGGGGATTTGTTATGATAATAATCTCCATTTTCTTCCTTTGCTTTCGACGCTGTTTCCGGGAGGGCTGTTATGTTATACGGTATTTTAGCCGGCGTCGCGTGGGCGCTGGAGACGGTGATCCTCGGCGCAGCGCTGAAAATGACGCCGTTCGTCTCGACGGAACAGGCGATTTTTCTGGCGCCGTTCGTCTCGACCTTCCTGCACGACCTCTGCTCCGCGCTCTGGGCGGGGATCTACAACGGCGCGCGGGGTGATTTTTTGAACGTCTTCCGCGCGCTGAAAACGAAAAGCGGAAAATTCGTCATCCTCGCGGGGCTCATCGGCGGCCCCGTCGGCATGACCGGCTACGTGCTCGCGATCAATTATATGGGCCCCTCGGTCGGCGCGGTGGCAAGCGCGATCTTCCCCGCCATCGGCGCGGTGCTGGCGTGCATTTTCCTGAAAGAAAAAATGCAGTGGTACCGCTGGCTGCTGCTGGCGTTCACCCTCGGCGGCGTTTACGGGCTGAGCTGGTCGCCGGATATTCAGATCACCAATTTCGGTCTCGGCCTTCTGGGCGTACTGATGTGCTCCTTCGGCTGGGGGATCGAGGCAGTGATCCTGGCGAAGTGTCTCAAAGACCCCGCGGTCAAAAACGAATACGCCCTGCAGATCCGTCAATCCACCTCCGCGCTGATCTACGGCGCGATCCTGCTGCCGGTCCTGAAGGGCTGGGGCTTCACCGTGAAACTGTTTACCGACGGCACCGGCTGGCTGCTGCCGCTGATCGCTCTCGCCGCCCTCTGCGCCACGGTCTCTTATCTCTGCTATTATAAGGCGATCTCGAAGATCGGCGCGTCGAAGGCCATGGCGCTGGACGTGACCTACGCCGCATGGGCGATCTTCTTCACGGTGCTGATCCTGCGCGACACCTCGGTGCTCACGCCCCTCACCGTGGGCTGCGCCCTCGTCGTGATCGTGTGCGGGGTGCTTTCCGCGGCGGATATCAAGGAACTGATAAAGAAAAAGGAACAGTAAATTCTGATCATGGATATCGGCTTTACGCAGAAAACCGGGATTCTAAATGTAGGGACCGGCATGACGGTCCGCCGGTGTTCCGAACCCCACCCCTTGTGGGTGGGTGAGGAATGCCGAGATGCGAATAAACCAACATATGATAATTATAGATAAACGCTGTGCGTTTGGCAGGTTGAATTCTCCGCCTCGCCACCCCCACCGCAAGGGTGGGGATGCCTTCGTCGTCGATCGGGCGGTCATGCCCGCCCCTACAGCCGGTCGCCGTACTTTGCTGATTAAAGCCGATATTCATGATTCTGATTTATGCGAGATGTTTTCGCGGCGGCGGGCGCACCGACTGTAGGGACGGTCATTGGCCGTCCGTTGATTTCCGAATGCACCCCTTGCGGGTGCGTGAGGAAATCAATTATGACAATCTGCCGTTTTATTTCATTTCGGTTTTCATTGTTTAATAAACCCGCGTTCTTCGCCGGTCTCGCCGTCCCCACAAGGGGGACGCCTTCACCCGTCGACGGACGGCCAATGACCGTCCCTACATCCCCTATGCCCATCATATAGACAAAT
>JAFRTA010000093.1 GCA_017427315.1 Clostridia bacterium | reverse complement strand
TTTCGACAATCGCGGAGAATAAACCGAGACGCAGAGCGTATCATTATCGTTCTCTCATCCCTCATCCCTTCTCCCTCATCCCTTCGGGCGACAGCCCGATAAATCAGAATTTCAGCAATTCCCCGTATAAACAAAATCCAGATTTTCCCGCGCGATCCGGGCGAGGCGGTATATCATCTCAACGTCCGTGGGCGGGCGGTCCGTCATATGAAAGCGCGGGAAAAATCTCGTGATATGAAGAGGGACGCTTTCCCCGTCCGGATTCCGGAGCCTACCGGCCCACGCGGACAGCTCGCGCATTTCATCCTCCGTGTCGTTCTCTCCCGGAACGATCAGCGTCGTGAGCTCCACATGGCAATGCTTCACCGCTTCTTCGATAAAAGAAAGGACCTGTCCCCGGTCGCCGCCGAGGACGTTTTTATAATACCGGTCGGTAAAGCCCTTCAGGTCGACGTTCATCGCGTCGGTCAGGGGCGCCAGCTCCTCGAGGACCGACAGCTCCGCCGTTCCGTTCGTGACCATGACGTTTTTCAGTCCCTCCGCCTTTGCGAGCCGCGCGGTGTCGCGCACGAATTCATACCCGATCAGAGGCTCGTTATAGGTAAACGCGATACCGATGTTTCCCCGGGCTTTTGCCCGGACGGCAAGCTCCGTCAGCTCCCGCGGGGTCAGCGTTTCTGCGGTCCGCGCGAGCTTTTTCGCTTCCCCGGACCATGAGATCTCATCATTCTGACAGAACGGGCAGCGCAGGTTGCAGCCGAAGCTGCCGACGGATAAGATCCGGCTCCCCGGAAAGAACCGCGCGAGGGGCTTCTTTTCGATGGGATCGAGCGCAAGGCTCGTGACCCTGCCGTAATTATAAGCTTCAGTCCCGCCGTTTTTCGCGGTCCGTCCGCCGCAGAAGCCGAGAGCCCCTTCTTTGATCTCGCAATGCCGGAAACAAACGTGACAACGAGCCATGGAACCGTCCTTTCAGATGTGTCTTACGACCTCGAAGCGCTGCAGCGTATAGGGGTCGTTTTCGCCGATGCCGCCCTTCCGGCGGGCGATGCCGATCTGGTCCTCCACGGTATCGACTCCGTCCAGATCGGGCAGCAGCAGTCCGCGCTTGCTCCCGCAGCTCACGATCACGCCGTAACGTTTCACGTCAAGCTGCGCCGGAGAATCGATATCTTCCGCCTCGCCGAGAACGTCGACGCCGATCTCCAGATACTTCAGTTCATCCTCCGTGACCGGTTCGAACCGCGGGTCCCGGGAGCAGGCGCCGACCGCGTTGGATACGATCTCCTCGGCGACACAGCCGCGCGTCGCGGAGATCGTGCCGATGCACCCGCGCAGCCGGCCGTTCTTATGGATGGAAACGAATGCGCCCGCGCGGCGGGAAAGCATTTCCTCGGGAAGATCCTCCGGCACGGGGAGTTTTCTGCGGCGGCTCACCCACGCTTCCACAGACGCCCGGGCAAGTTTTACGTAAGGGTCTCCCGTCTGCGCCTTCCGCAGACATTCTTTTTCCTCATTTTCAAGATAAATCTTCAGGAAACGCCGATCTTCGTCCGGTCCTTCGGGACAGAACGAACAGACCCCGTAACCGACGCCGGTCACGTCCTGATGCGACAGGACCTTCGCCCGCACGCCGAGCCCGTCGAACGCGCCCGCCATTATGACGAAAGAGCGGTGGCCGCATTCGGC
>JAFRTA010000092.1 GCA_017427315.1 Clostridia bacterium | reverse complement strand
CTTTGCGGTATAGGCGCCCTTCGTGATGCTCTTATACGCCCGCACGCCGTAGGTGTATTTCGTGCCGGATACGGCGGTCGTGTCGGTGTAGGTCAGCGTATCGGGATCGGCGATCTTTTTCAGCGTTGTATAGCTGCCCGTTCCGGTCTTGCGGAAAACGTAATATCCGTCCGCGCCCTCGGCCTTGGTCCACGTCAGCGTCATGCCGGTTTTGCCGTTCGCGAGGGTCGGCGTGATCGCCGCAAGGCAGGTGATCGTTTTCGCCGTGCAGGCTCCCCTTTCCGTACCGCGATACGACTTCACACAGTAGGTGTATTTCGTGCCGGG
This sequence comes from Clostridia bacterium, assembly GCA_017427315.1. Lineage (GTDB taxonomy): Bacteria > Bacillota > Clostridia > Oscillospirales > Acutalibacteraceae > RGIG2774. The sequence continues at coordinate 7,972 of JAFRTA010000092.1, read as the reverse complement.
CTCAGCGGTCGTATCCGTATAGGTCACCGTCCCGTTCGATGAAATCTTTTTGATTGCCTTATAGGAGGTTGATGCGGTCTTGCGGTAGACGTAGTAACCCGTCGCGTTCTCGTCCTGCGCCCACGTCAGCTTTATGCCGGTCTTGGCGTTCTCCGCATTGACCGCGAGCTTCGCGAGCGCCTTCGGGATCGCCTCGGTCCTCGTCGCGCCGCAGACCGTGCAGGTGAAGGTCTTCACACCCTCCTCGGTCGTCGTCGCCGCGGTCGTTACAACGCCGCCGTCCCAGGCATGCTCCCCGGTCGCGGGGATAACCATGCCCGTTTCAATCAGATTGCCGCAGTCGTCGCAGAAAACGTCGCCGGTATAACCCGGCTCGCCGCAGGTCGCGTCCGCCGCATTTTCGAGATGCGTATGGCCGTGGACGTCGGGATCGGCCCCGGTCTCATGCCTCGTTCTGGACAGCTCCGCGCCGCAGCCGACGCAATAGACGGCCTCGTCATAGCTGCCCGCGGCCGAACAGGTCCCCGGGACCGCGTTTTCGGTCTCTGTCCGGGTGCCGCCGGTATGGTTCGCCGGATTCGGGTCGGTCGGAACGGTCTTCGTCCCGCCGCAGCCCGCAACCGTGCAGGTATACAGGACCGAGCCGCCCGCCGCGCAGGTCGCGGTCTGCTGCGGGACGCCGCCGTCCCACGTATGCTCCGCAAAGGGCTTTTCCGCATGGCCGGAAACATACTGCCCGCAGTCGCGGCAGTATACGCCCGCGGTATGGCCGTGCGCGATGCAGGTGGAGGGCGTCTCGCCGACCGTCTCGGTGTCGACGTGGTTCGTCGGGACAGTCCCGGTATCCACATGCTCGCGGCTCAGCTCCTCGCCGCAGACCGTGCAGTACGTGACCTCGTCTCTGCCGCCGGGCAGCACGCAGGTGCCGGGGGACTCGTTCTCGTAAACGGTCTCGCCCGCAACGTGCGTATGCGCGAAATCGTCCGCGGTCATGACCTTGAGCGCCACGTTGTTCATTTGCTCATTGTTATAGGTATGGGTATCCTTCCACTGGACGCCGTTGTAATAAAAGCTCTGGCCGGCCCGGCTGGCGTAGCCGTCGGACGCGATGCTCTCGGTGTTGAAGACGACCCTCCCGTCGCGGTACATATACGCGCCGACAGAGAAGGTCTCGCCCGCGTCGAGCCTCACCGCGCCGGGGACGGGGACCGTATGGTAGCCTTTATAGCTCTGCGTCCCGGAGATTTTCGCCGCGAGCGTGCCGGAGGTGGGATCCGCGGGGTCGGTCAGGTCGGTATACAGGAAGAGCGTGTACTGCGTATCCGAACGCGAGGTCCAGAAGCCGAGAGACGTGACGTATTCGTCTCTGTCGGCGGTGAACACGTTCGCCGTAATGGGAGAGGGGTCCGCGTTATAATCGGCGGTATAGCCCCAGTGCGTCTTGTACCCGATCCCGTCGTACTGATAGATATGGTCGAACGCGTCCGCGGGCGCCGCCGTCAGCGCGTTGAATTCATGGAGCGAAGACTCCTCATAGGAAATATAAAAATACCCGTTGACCGTGCGGGAGCTCGACGCGCCCCAACTGTTTTTGCACAGCCACGCGCCGGGCGCGGAGGGACGGTTCCCCTCGGCGAAACGCGCGACGGAATATCCGTCGTCCCACCCGACGACCATCACCATATGATTCGACTCCGTCGTCGCGTTCTCGAAATACGCGGACGTTCTGACGCCGTCGACGGTCGCGACGTTGTAGCAGCTCTCCGTGCTGTGGTAGGCGACGGTCACGCCGCCGCAGTCGAGGACCGCCTGTTTGACGGCGTCGCGCAGCGCCTCGGGGTCCTGCTCCTCGTAACAGTCAATCAGAGAGGAATCGGAAATGTGCATCGTGCTGACGTAACGGTCGCTCTCCGGATACAGCACCTCATAATTCGTTCTGTCAAAGGGATAATCCGCCTCGTCCGCCGCGCCGGCGCCTCTGGCGAGCGCCGCCGTCGCGCGGAAATAGTTGCTGCCGGTATCGAAGATCTCGTGCGCGTTCATGCTCACGCCGTCGCCATAGGTGCGGTCGTTCGGATCGGTCGTCAGCGTATTCTGCGCGAAGTTCGCGAAATGCGATTCCGCAAGGTCGATCGCATCCACGTCCGCGAGCTCCTGCTTGACCGCGCTGGTCTCGAGCGCGCCGAGCGTGGAGAACGCCCAGCAGATGCCCGCAGGGTTCTGGTTTTTGACCGACGTGACAAGTCCGTCGTCCCGCGCGTCGTACTGCGTCGGCAGAGACGCCGCCGGGGAACGTTTCCCGCCGGAACGGGAGGCGGGCGGCGCGTCCGTCACGCGCTCGCCGTTTTCATCGACAAGATAAACGCCGAAGCCGTCCGCCGACGGCTCGAGCGTATAAGCCTCGAGCGCTCTTTTTCCGTCTGCGGCGCGCTGCCCGGCGGCGAAGACCTGCGCCGGGAACAGGGAGAGCAGCAAAAGCAGAGAAAGCAATACGGAAGAAATGCGAATAACGGATTTTTTCATAACCGGACTCCTTTCGGGATCGTGTTGACGGTTCGTTTCGGTGTTCTTGATATATTGTATCATAAAAATATGAATAAAGCAAGCGTCAAGAAGGCGCGGGACCGATATGGATCTGTCGAGGCGTCGGGCGCACGGTATGCAGGGACGATCGTCAATCGTCCGGTCAACCGCTTCCCCCGACGCCGTGAGAATCGTTTTGACAACCCGGAATGCACAAAAACACAAGCCGATTTTGATATTTTCGGCAATATGCCCGCAAAAATCGCCCCGTTCTTTCCGGAGAAAAATCGGGGCGTCCCTGAATATCTTCTTTTTATCGGCGTTACGCCGTTTTCACGCCGCCGACGTATACCGCGCGGCGGGTAAGGTCTTCATCACAGACGACGAAGTCGGCGAAACAGCCCGGCGCGATCGCGCCGATCTTATCCGCAGCGCCCAGCTCCCGGGCGGGGTTCGCCGTGGCGGAGAGGATCGCTTCTTCTTTCGGCACGCCGCTGTTCACCGCGGTCAACAGGCAGTCGTACAGGTTCGAGGCGGAGCCGGCAATCGTGCCGTCGGCAAGGGTCGCGAGACGCCCTTTCACGTAAGTCTCGCGCCCGTCGATGGTATACGTCCCCTCGGGCATGCCGCAGCAGTTCAGCGCGTCGGATATCATGCAGATCCTGCCGGGGAACAGGCGGAACGCGAGGCGGAGCATCGCCGGGTGCACGTGCAGCCCGTCGCAGATCAGCTCGGCGAAAACGTCCTCCCGCTCGCTGCCCGCGGCGACGGGGCCCGGCGCGCGATGGTGCAGCCCCGGCATCGCGTTGAACAGGTGCGTCATATGCCGCGCGCCCGCGTCGAACGCCTGACGCGCGGTATCGTAGTCCGCGTCCGTATGGGCGAGGGAGACGACGCATGTTTCGCTCGCGGCGCGGATGAACTCCATCGCGCCCGGCAGCTCGGGGGCGATATCGACGATGCGCAGAAGCCCGCCCGCGGCCTCATACAGCTCATTGAAGAAAGCAAGGTCGGGAGCGCGCAGGAACGCGGGGTTCTGCGCGCCCTTTTTCTTTTCGGAGAAAAACGGGCCCTCCATGTTGATCCCCATGATGCGGGCGCAGCCCGACGGACGGCCGTCCGCGAACGTTTTCGCGGTCCGGAACGCCTTTTTCAGCGGTTCGAGCGGCAGCGTCAGCGAGGTCGGCGCGAAGCTCGTGACGCCGTTCTTCGCCAGATACCGCGCCATTTTTTCAAGCCCCGCGGGATCGCCGTCGGAGAAATCGGCGCCGCTGTTCCCGTGGGTATGGATATCCACAAGCCCGGGGATCGCGTACGCGCCGCCGAGGTCCACGCCGTCCGCGTCGGTTTCGCCCGAAAAGACGTCGGCAAAAAGCCCGTTTTCAACGGAGAACCCGCCGAAAACGAACCTGCCGTTCCGGAACACGTGCGCATTGGCATATCGCATCATAGTTCACACTTCTCTTTTCGCATGATTTCCCGTCAGCAGTTCCGCAGCGGCTTCGTCGAGGAATACGGTGACGTCAGGATGGGTCTGCAGGATCGACGCGGGGCAGGCGGGGCTGACTTCGCCCTCGATCATCGCTTTTACCGCCCCGGCTTTCGCCTTGCCCGTAGCGATCAGAACGATCTTCTTTGCGCGCATGATGGTGCCGATCCCCATGGTCAGCGCGTAGCGCGGCATATCGCCGTTTTTGAAATAGACGCTGTTGGATTCGATCGTGCTCTCGTGCAGCTTGATTTTGAATGTGCCGGGAGCGAAGCTGTCTCCGGGCTCGTTGAAGCCGATATGCCCGTCGGTGCCGATGCCGAGGATCTGCACGTCCACGCCGCCGATTTTTTCGATCAGCGCGTCGTAACGGGCGCACTCCGCATCGGGATCCGCCGCGTTTCCGTCGGGGATATGGGTGTTCGCGGGGTCGATATCGATATGGTCGAACAGATTTTTGCGCATAAAGGTGTAATAGCTGTTTTCATCGTCCCGCGGCAGATTGCAGTATTCGTCGAGATTATATGCCGAAACGTCCTTGAAGCTGATAGCGCCCGACGCATACTTTGAAATCAGATATTTGTAGGTCGGCACGGGGGACGCGCCGGTGGCGAGCCCCAGCTTCGCGGCGGGGTCGTTCTTTACGACTTCCGCAATGATTTTTCCGGCTGCCTCGCCGATCTGCTCTTTCGTTTTCAAGATTATGACTTCCATCGTGCTTCCTCCCGGCAGAACCCGTTTTCAGCGATAAGACGCGGTAAGTCCCTGTTCGTCGAACAGGTACGCGGCGTTGATGAGGATCTCAACGCCCTTTTCCACGCTCTTGCGGTCTACGTTTTCCCAAGTGTCGTTCCGCGTTCTCATCAGCTTGCCGGCTTCCGTACCCGCCGCGGAATACGCCGCCGCAGGGATGCCCGCCTTCGCGAGCGCCGCCGCGTCGCTTTCGCCCTTCGCCGTCTGCAGTTCGACCTCGCTGAGCTCGCCCGCCTTTTTCAGAAGGGCGCAGGCGCACGGGTCCATCGCCGCGCCGCCGGCTTTGTCGTATACGGTCTGGTTGTCGTAATCGCGGATCGTATCGACGGAAAGGAACACGGTCTCGACGCCGCAGTTTTTGAGCTCGTCTGCGTGCGCTTTTACGTACGCTTTCGCGCCGCGCAGGCCCGCCTCGCGCGAGCCGGTCGCCATGCAGACCAGCTCGGTATTTTCAAAACGCAGGCCGTGATCCGCCATATATTTCATCACGGCGGCGGCGCAGAACACGCCGGTCAGGTCGGTGTTCGCCCCCTGCGGAAGATTCTTTTTCGATGTGTAGAAAAACAAAAGAAGATACGCCGGCAAAAACGCAAGGGCCGCCCAGCCGAGGATCCGATACAGGCTGTTGTCCGCGCGCAGAAAAACGCCGAGCACGCTGACCGCGACGGCATAAACAAAGCCGACGGCCGCGTAAACGGCGATGAACGCCGTCAGCCCTTTGGAACGCCGCTCGGGAGAGGAATCCATATGCCCGCAGAGAATCATGCGGCGCTTCGTCTCACCGGAGCTTCTGCGGACCGCGATGAGGTTATGGGACGTTTTTTTCGGGAAAAGAAAATCAACGATCTGTCCGCGCAGCTTCAGCTCGCCGAACAGCGCAATCGCCGCCAACACGGCGGGCGTCAGGGCGAGGATCGACAGATTCCACGGCACGGCGCACAGGACCACGGCCAGCATCATCAGCACGGCCGCCACCTTCAGCGAACCGAGGAACGCGTCCGGGTGCGTTTCGAACGCTTCGAGGCGCGTCTCGTCCGCGCAGGTCTTATATTCGTTTTCCATATATTCCTGCGCCTTCAGCTCCGCCTCGCTGCCGCCGGGACGCGGGCCGATCTCTTTGCAGATCCGCGTGAGGCCTCTGGTGGCGAAATTGGTATATTCCCTGACCTTGGATTTAAACTGCGGATGAGAATCCGATGCGCGCATAAAAAAACCTCCTGACAGCTTGATGGAAAACCGGTTCGTTTTCCTGTTTGATATTGTTATAGTACCATATTTGCAGCCGCGCGTCTATATCTTTTTGAAAAAATCGGGAAACGTCCCGCAGGGGACTGCTTTTTTATATTTTTTTCCGCAAACGGGGGATTTTTCCCGTTTTACCCACGGTTTCCGTTTGACATTCCGCCGCATCGGTAGTATAATGTGACACATCAACAAGGAAGCGGGGCTCCGTAGCCATGGGTTATCTGAACAAAAAAAACGTCGGGCTGATCGTCCTCTCCTGCGTCGTCGTTCTGGTCGGCGCGATGCTGGTCGGTTACGTCGTGACGCGCACCGTCGCGGGCAGAACAGACGGAAAAGAAACGACGCTTTACACGACCACGGACCCGTTGTCGACGACCGAGTATACCACCGAGCCGACGACGGCATGGCCGCCGGTCTTCACGACGGCTCCGGCGACATCCGCTTACGCGACGCTCTATCCCGGAGACACCGCGCCGTATACCTCCGCTTACGCGACGCTTTACCCGGGCGATACCGCGCCCTATACCGCGTCCCCCTATACCACGGCTTATGCGCCGCCCGTCACCACGGGCGTGTATAACATTCTCGACGACGAGAATATCGCAGCGCTCGCGGAGCCGACGGTCATCAACATCCGGGAGGACCTGTGGTTCCTCGCGCTGGTCAACAATCAGTACGCGATGCCGGCGGACTACCCCGTGAATACCGCGCCGGCGGTCCCCGGCAGCGACGTGCATCTGGAAACGCGCGTTGCGGAAAAATATACCGAGATGTACAACGCCGCCGCGCTTGACGGTATCTATCTCACGCCCTGCTCCGGCTACCGCTCCTACGAACGGCAGAAAAACAACTACGAGCGCAAAACGCAGTATTTCATCAGTCAGGGCTATAACGAAACCGAGGCGAAAGCAAAAGCGGCAATGATCATCATGCCGCCCGGCTGCAGCGAACACAACCTGGGCCTTGCGATGGATATCATCGCGACGAACGACAACTTCTACACGACGCCGGAATACGCGTGGCTCTGCGCGCACGCCGAAGAGTACGGTTTCATTCTGCGCTACCCGAAAGATAAACAGTTTATCACCAAGGTCGAATACGAGCCCTGGCACTGGCGCTACGTCGGCGCGGATTTCGCGAAGGCGATCAACGCCTCGAACATGTGCCTCGAGGAATACCTCGCCGCCGCGGGCCTGCTGCCCACGCCTTACGTCGTGAACGTCGACAGCCCGGGAGTAGGATAAATCAGAATTTCTCGTGTTTGCAAAGCAAACACATATCGAATGCTCGCGTGGCGAGCATATATCGAGTTGACCGGAAGTCAACATATCGAATCGCCGCCAGGCGATATCTCGACAGAAAGAAAAGATATCGTAAAAAAAGAAGATATCGATCATATTTACAGCCCATTGTCAAATCAATGTCGATATGCGCTTCGCGCTCGATATGTCGGCTTTGCCGACTCGATATGCCGCCGAACAGCGGCTCGATATGCGTCGCAAGCGACGCGAGACGGGGCGTAAACGCCCCAATAAATCAGAATTTGATCCTTCACCGAAAACCGACCGTCCGGAACAGCCCGGACGGTCGGTTTTTTCTTTGATTGGGTCGGAAATAATTGCGGTTTATCCCGCAATCACGATCGTTTCGGGGGAAAGCGGTTCGATCTTCGCGGCGGCGCGCAGGATCAGGCGCGCGTCCTTCGCGTTGGTCTTGCCGCTGGCGTCCGCGTCGGCGACCTTGATCTGCAGATCGCTGAACTCTTCAAGTTTCGCGGCGTAGCGCAGCACGAGCCGCGCGTCCTTCGCGTTGGTCTTGCCGTTGAAATCCACGTCGCCGACGAGATATTCCGTTCCCTGCGGGTCGCCCGTTACGGGACCGATGACTAAACCTGAGGGGACTTTGTCTGAGGCTGATTATCAGAAAGATATTGAGGAACACTATTTGTTGGGACGCTATGGT
>JAFRTA010000091.1 GCA_017427315.1 Clostridia bacterium | reverse complement strand
ATACCGACAGCACCGCGCTGATGTATTTTGTGAAATACTGATTTGCCGGGATGGTTACCACGGCGTACGGCACACATGGTAGCACGGCAGACCCCTGCCGTTTTGAGCGACGTTGCGGACGGGCGGCATGAAATGTCGTCCCGTCCCGACGGCGTTCAACGTTGATATATATGGAGTTTTGGAGCAATCAAATGATCGCACGACGGCGGGGTATGCTTCGGCAAGCCGCCGCATACCCACACCGCCGCACGAAACGGCAGAGGTCTGCCGTGCTACTGACGGTGCCGCCCAACACAGCGACAAATCAGAATTTGAAAGGATCCTGACTTATGGCCGTTCTTCGCCCCTTTGCAGCGGGCAGACCGAAAAAAGAATACGCCGCCGAGATCGCGGCGCTTCCCTACGACGTCATGAGCAGCCGTGAGGCGCGCGAGGCCGTAAAGACCGCGCCGCTGTCGTTCCTGCACGTCGACCGCGCGGAAATCGACCTGCCCGAGGGCACCGACGCGTACAGCGACGCCGTTTACGACCGCGCCGCCTGGAACCTGCACGCCCTGTTCAACAACGGTTATATGATAAACGACGGCGCCCCGTACCTTTACGTTTACCGCCAGATTATGAACGGCCGCGCGCAGACCGGCGTTGTCGGCTGCGTCTCGATCGACGATTACATGAACGGCGTCATCAAAAAGCATGAACTGACCCGCGCCGATAAAGAGGTGGACCGGTTCCGTCACGTGGACGCCTGCGACGCGAACACGGGGCCGATTTTCCTGACCTACCGCGGGAAAGATGAAATCGACGCTGTGCTGGCGAAATACGTCGCCCGCGAGCCGGAATACGATTTTACGACCGACGCCGACGTGCGCAACACGGTATGGGTCATTCGGAACAAGCGGGATATCGCCCTGCTGCAGCGCCTGTTCGGCAAGGTCGACAGTCTCTATATCGCGGACGGGCATCACCGCGCCGGCAGCGCCGTCGCAGTGGGCAAAAAGCGCCGAGAACAGACGCCGGGCTATACGGGGAACGAGGAATTCAACTTTTTCCTCGCCGTGCTGTTCAAGGGAGAGGACCTGCACATCATGGACTACAACCGTGTGCTCGCGGATCTGAACGGTCTGACCGCGCCGCTGCTCCTCAAACGCCTGCGCAGGCATTTCACCGTGACGCAGAGCGATGCGCCCGTCTCCCCGCCGCGCAAACACACCTTCGGAATGTATACCGAAGGCAAATGGTATCTTCTGGAGGCGCATAAGGAGCTTCTGAACGAGGCCGACCCGATCGCGCGGCTCGACGTGACGATATTGCAGAACGGCGTGATCGCGCCGATTTTCGGCGTCGCCGACCCGCGCAAGGACCACCGCATCGACTTCGTCGGCGGCATCCGCGGCCTCGCGGAGCTGGAAAAACGCGCCGACGGAGATATGAAGCTGGCGTTTTCGATGTACCCGACCACCGTGGACGACCTGATGTCCATCGCCGACGCGGGCCTCATCATGCCCCCGAAATCCACCTGGTTCGAACCGAAGCTTTTGAGCGGACTGTTTATTCATTGGCTGGGTAAATTCTGATTTGTCGAGCTGCGCTCGACGAGGTAGGAAGTTGGAAGGAGGAGGGAGGAGGTAATGACGGGGCTTTGCCCCGTACCCCATTTATAGAAACGGTTAAATAGACAGAACTGCTATGTTTTACAACGATTTTTCTTTTACTCTCTCTATAATTCAAGTCGCGAAGCGACTTCCGAACATCCTACTTCCTCCCTCCTACCTCCTACCTTTAAATTCTGATTTATGCGCTCGCGCGTAAATCAGAATTTACGCACCGAACCGACACATACTATTCTCCGAAAGGGGTACCGATATGCCGATCACGTTAAAAGACAGAAAAGACTGCGCGTATGATATGCTCGCCCTGGGCGAGGTCATGCTGCGGCTCGACCCGGGCGACGGGCGCATCAAAAACGCCCGCTCCTTCCGCGTGTGGGAGGGCGGCGGCGAATACAACGTCGCCCGCGGCCTTCGCCGCGCCTTCGGCATGAAAACCGCCGTCGTGACCGCCTTCGCCGACAACGAGATCGGCCGGCTCGCCGAGGATCTCATCCTGCAGGGCGGCGTCGCGACCGATTTTATCAAATGGGTCCCCTACGACGGCGTCGGCAGAAGCGTGCGCAACGGGCTGAATTTCACCGAGCGCGGGTTCGGCGTCCGCGGCGCCGTGGGCGTTTCCGACCGGGGCAATACGGCGATCTCGCAGATGAAACCGGGAGAGGTCGATTGGGAATATATCTTCGGTACGCTCGGCGTTCGCTGGCTGCATACCGGCGGCATCTACGCGGCGCTGTCCGAAACCAGCGCCGAGGTCGTGATCGAAGCGGTCAAAGCCGCGAAAAAATACGGGACGGTCGTCTCTTATGACCTCAATTACCGTCCGTCGCTCTGGAAGGGGGTCGGCGGCACGGAGAAGGCGCGGCAGGTCAACCGGACGATTGCGCCGTATATCGACGTGATGCTCGGCAACGAAGAGGACTTCACCGCCTGCCTCGGCTTCGAGGTCGAGGGCAACGACGCGGGGCTGAAAAGCCTGAACCTTGACGGCTACGTCAAAATGCTCGGCGCGGTCACGAAGGCGTATCCGAATTTCAAAGTCATCGCCACGACGCTGCGCACGGTCAAAACCGCGACGGTCAACGACTGGAGCGCCATGGTCTACGCCGACGGCAGTGTGTATCACGGGCTTTCGCTGCCCGGACTCGAAATCTACGACCGGGTGGGCGGCGGCGACTCCTTCGCCTCGGGCCTGATCTACGGTCTGATGACTTTTGACGACCCGCAGAAAGCGGTCGATTACGGCGTCGCCCACGGCGCGCTCGCCATGACCACGCCCGGCGACACCTCGACCGCAAGCCTCAGGGAGATCGAAAAGATTGTCTCCGGCGCAGGAGCAAGGGTGGAGCGGTAAACTCTGATTTGTGCGTCAGCACAAATCAGAGTTTCGGATATCGGGTATCGGATTTCGTGAATCGTGCTTGCAAAATTGACGATTCTTTCCTGTCCCCGATTTCGCGGAGTTAATTCTATGATTTAAGCTGCGGTTTCGGCACGATATCCGATCCCCGATCCCCGATATCCGCAAACAGAATATAAAATCTTCAGAAAGGACCCCCACTATGGACAAAGAACAAATCCTACAGAAAATACAGCAGGCGGGCATCGTCGCCGTCGTTCGGGCGGAAAGCACCGAAGAGGCCGTGCGCATCACCGATGCATGTATCGAAGGCGGCGTCGCCGCGATCGAGCTGACCTTCACCGTTCCGCACGCGGACAGGGTCATCGAGGATCTTGCAAAAAGATACACACCCGAGCAGATCATTCTCGGCGCGGGCACGGTCATGGACGCCGAGACCGCGCGCATCGCGATGCTCGCCGGCGCGAACTATATCGTCAGCCCGCACTTCGACCCGGAAATCGTAAAGACCGCGAACCGCTACCGCATGGCGGTCATGCCCGGTGTCATGAGCGTCGGCGAGGCGGTCCGGGCGATGGAGTCCGGCGCGGATATCCTGAAAATCTTCCCGGCGGAGCTTTTCGGGCCGAAGATCATTAAAGCGATCCGCGGGCCGATCCCTTACGCGAAGATGATGCCCACCGGCGGCGTGACCGCGGACAACGTGGGCGAGTGGATCAAAGCCGGCGCGGTCGCCGTAGGCGCGGGCGGCGCGCTGACCGGCGGAGCGAAGACCGGGGATTACGCTGCAATTACGGCGACGGCTAAAAAATTCATTGAAAATATCCGCTCTGCGCGCGGCTGACCCGCCGCGCGCGGCGAAAACCCCGCATCCGCGCGGGAAAAGCGTAAAATTCAATAATTATTCATACATATATATACTTTCGGGCACAGAATCGGTTGAATCTCTCAAAGACAAATGCTATGATATTGTTAAAGTATCGAACAAACGGAGGTGAAATTCATGGCAGAAGCGAAAGGCGGAATGTTTAAAGCCATCGTCGAATTCATTAAGAAGATTTTTGCGATGCTGAAAGAGCTTTATACGAAACTCAGCGGCGAGAAGCCCACGACGGCTGAGTAAGAGAAGAAGAGCCGAACCGGTTTTCATTCTTTTCAAAACTGCGGTCTCTGCCCCGAACGGGCGGAGACCGCGTTTCTTTTGTTACGGGAAGGCGGTAACGATGATTCTGCTGAAAAACGATAAGCCCCTGCGGGCAAACGCGCCGCTGCGCGGCAAAACGCTCATATTCCTGGGCTCCTCCGTAACGGAAGGCTCCGCCGCAAACGGCGAATCCTTCGCGGAATGCCTCGTCCGGGAGGACGGGATCACCGCGGTCAAGGAAGCCGTTCCCGGCACGACGCTTGCCGGGTATGGCGCGGATACCTACACCGCGCGGCTGAAGAACATCCCCGCGGAAACGGCGGCGGACCTGTTCGTGTGCCAGCTTTCCACCAACGACGCCGGCGCGGGGCTGCCCCTGGGCGGCGCGTCTGCGGCGGGGACGGAGCGTTTCGACGTCGGCACGGTCGCCGGGGCGATCGAGTATATTATAGATTACGCGCGCCGCACATGGCGCTGTCCCGTGATCTTCTACACCGGCACGCGGTTCGCGAATGAACGCTACGCCGCGATGGTCGACCTGCTGCTCGAGCTCCGGATAAAATGGGATATCGGCGTTATAGACCTTTGGAACAGCGAAAAAATGAACGCGGTCGGCGCGGAGGATTACGAAAAGTATATGCACGACCCGGTGCATCCCACGGCGGAGGGCTACCGCCTGTGGTGGACGCCGGAGTTCAGGGAATATCTGGAAAAATATTGAAAGGCAGGTTTTGATATGGGCGGAATTATCGCCATGGGCGGCGGCTTCGGCGGAGACGACGCGGTCGCGCTCGCAAAGAAAGTAATGGAAATGACCGGCAAACCGGCGCCGCGGTATCTGCAGATCCCGACCACGGGCTACGATTTCGCCGACGGCGGCTCGGTCGCGCTTTACGCGAAAATGGGCTGCGACGTGGACGTGCTGTATCTCACCCACGCCTATATGACGGAGCAGATCATCGCCGAAAAGATCGGGAACGCGGATCTGATCTACGTGCCCGGCGGCAACCTGAAATTCGTCGCCGACGTATGGAAAAGGACCGGCGCGGACAAATACCTGCGCAAAGCGTTCGACGACGATAAAATCCTGTTCGGTTCCTCCTCCGGCAGCATGTGCTGGTTCCGCGAGGGCTTCGACGACTGCGGCCCCGAGAATTCGTTTATGTTCGTGGACGCGCTCGGTCTGATCCCCTACTGCAACGTCCCGCATTATGAGTCGGCGTTCTGGCAGGAATTCAACAGATACGCTGCGACGCGCTCCGTTTCGTCGGTCGCCTGCGAGAACGAGGCGGCGCTCTGTTATATCGACGGGAAATACTCCGTGATGGTTTCGTCGGCGCGGCCCGACGCCCGCGCCTGGTTCTTCGACGCGGAGGACGGCTATAAAAGGTACGACCTGCGGCAGCACCCGGAGATATTGGAACGGATGTAAAAAACCGGCTTTGCCGCAAAGCGGTAAAGCCGGTTTTTTTCGGATGTTATCTTCTGCGGATATCGGGGATCGGATATCGTGCCGAAACCGCGGCTGAAATCATAAAATGAACGCGGCGAATACATAGAGAGAATGATAATACAATTTACAAGCACGATCCGCGAAATCCGATACCCGATATCCGAAATTCTGATTTATGCTGACGTATAAATCAGAATTTGAACGGCAGCTCGCCCGGATAGGCAACGTCCGCGGGACGGTTGTACGCGATATTCTCCACGCCGAGGTATTTGAAGACCTCGGCGAAAATTTTGCCGTAATGCCCGAACGCCACCGCGCCGTGGTGCGGGAAGCGCTGCCCGATCAGCACGTTGCGGTAGAATCTGCCCATCTCTTTGATCGCGAACACGCCGATGCCGCCGAAGGAGCGGGTCTTCACGTTCAGCACCTCGCCCTCGGCGATATAGGAGCGCAGAACGCCCTCGCTGTCGCACTGCAGGCGGAAGAAGGTGATGTCGCCGGGGGCGATGTCGCCCTCGAGCGTGCCGCGGCTGATATCGGGCTCGCTGCCGGCGGGCTCGAGCACGCGGTGCTGGATGAGCTGATACCTGATCGCGCGGTCGGAGCACATCGTGCAGGAGGGCGTGTTGCCGCAGTGGAAGCCCTTGAACGCGTCGGTGAGCTTGTAATCCGTGACCGGCGCGATATGCTTTTCATACATATCCTTCGGCACGGTGTTGTTGATGTCGAGGATCGTGACGGGACCGAGTCCGGCGCAGGCGCCGATATATTCGCTCAGCGCGCCGTAGATATCCACCTCGCACGCGACGGGGATGCCGCGCGTCGCAAGGCGGGAGTTGACGTAGCAGGGCTCAAAGCCGAACTGCCCCGGGAACGCGGGCCAGCACTTGTTGGCGAACGCGACGTATTCACGGTCGCCCTTGTGCGCCTCCGCCCAGTCCAGCAGCGTCAGCTCGTACTGCGCCATACGCTCGTTGAGGTCGGGGTAATACTTGCCCTCGCCCATCTCCTTCGCCATATCCTCCATCACGGCGGGGATGCGCGGGTCGCCCTTGTGGGCTTTGTACGACACGAGCAGGTCGAGCTCGCTGTTCTCCTCGATCTCGACGCCGATCTCATACAGTCCCTTGATGGGGGCGTTGCAGGCGAAGAAATCCTGGGGGCGCGGCCCGAAGGTGATGATCTTGAGGCTCTTCAGCCCGAGGATCGTGCGGGCGACGGGGATGAAATCCTTCACCATCGGCGCAAGGTCCTCCGCCGTGCCGACGGGATAATCGGGGATATAGGCTTTGATGCAGCGCATACCGAGGTTATACGAGCAGTTGAGCATGCCGCAGTAAGCGTCGCCCCTGCCGTCGATCAGGTCCTCCTCGGTCTCCTCCGCGGCGGCGATATACATACACGGACCGTCGAAGTGCTTTGCGATCAGCGTCTCGGGCGTTTCGGGGCCGAAGTTGCCGAGAAACACGACCAGCGCGTTGCAGCCCGCGGCGCGGACCTCGTCGAGCGCGGCGGAAACGTCCGTCTCGTTCTCGACGGTCTTTTTCGCCTCGTACACCGGCGCACCGATCGCGGCGCAGGCGGCGGCGAGCAAAGCGCGTCTTCTTTCGCTCAATGCGATGGGGAAGCAGTCGCGGCTGACGGCAACGAGACCCAGCCGCACGTCGGGGATGTTTTTCATTGTATTATACTCCTTTCGGAAATTTTACTTGTTCAGATTTTAATCTATTACGGAGCTGTTAGATCAGATTTTAGGTGTTGGGTGATAGGTGTTGGGTGCTGGATAACGTTGAATATACACACTGCGTAACGGGTAGGACGCCAACACCCAGCACCCGATATATCAGAATTCTCTTATCGCCGGATAAATCTTCTTATAAACCTCATACTTCTCCGCATAGACCGCGGCGAGCTCCGGGTCGGGCGAGACGGTATCCTTTATGATATTTTCGACCGAGACGCTGCCGCCCGCGGCTCTGATCGCAAGCACCGCCGCGCCGAGGGCGGGTCCCTCGTTCTCGATCACGAGAAGCTGCGCGTCCAGCACGTTCGCGAGGATCCGCATCCACAGGCGGCTTTTCGTTCCGCCGCCGCAGACCGTCGCGGTCTTTATCTCCCGTCCGGTGAGGGCGATGCAGTCCTTCAGCGCGAAGGACACGCCCTCGAGCACCGCGTTCTGCAGGTCGCCGCGTTTTGTATCGAGACTCAAACCGACGAACGCGCCGCGCACGCCGCCGTCGTTGTGCGGGCAGCGCTCGCCCGCGAGATACGGCGCGAAAAACACCCGCCGCGCCGCGCGCTCTTTTGTAAGCGGAAGCGCGTTTTTATCGTAATCCTTCGTGTCGAACACCTCCTCGACGAGCCACTTGTTCGCGCTCGCCGCAGAGAGGATGCAGCCCATCAGATGGTATTTCCCGTTGGCGTGGCAGAAGGAGTGCAGCGCGGGATTCGCCGTCTTGAAGTAGTTTTCCGTCGGCAGGAACACCGTCCCGCTGGTGCCCAGCGAGATATTGCACTGCCCGTCCGATACCGTGCCGGTGCCGATCGCGGCGGCGGCGTTGTCCCCCGCGCCCGCGCAGACGACGACGTTTTCGCCGAAGCCGAATCCCGGCTTTACCCTGCCGATCGGCGCGGCGCTCTCGTATACTGCGGGAAGCATCCCTTCCGTAATGCCGAGGATACCGAGCATTTCCGCCGACCAGCGGCGATTCTCCACGTCAAAATACAGCGTGCCGGAGGCGTCGCTGACGTCGGTGGCGAACACGCCGGTGAGCATGTAGTTGATATAGTCCTTCGGCAGGCAGATCTTTCTGCACCGCGCGAAAATCTCCGGCTCGTGCTCCTTCACCCAGAGGATCTTCGGGGCGGTGAAGCCCGCGAAGGCGATATTGCCCGTGAGCGCCTGCAGCTTTTCTTTGCCGATCACGGTGTTGAGATATTCCGTCTGCGGACCCGGGCGGGTGTCGTTCCAGAGGATCGCCGGGCGCAGCACTTCGTTGTTTTCATCGAGCATCACGAGCCCGTGCATCTGTCCGCCCACGCCGATCCCGGCGATCGCGTCGTCGGACGCCGCGGCAAGCTCCCGGATCCCTTCGTCGACGGCGTTCAGCCAGTCGCGCGGGTCCTGCTCGCTTTTGCCGTCCGCCGTGAAATCCAGCGGGTAGGATCTCGTTACGGTTTTCAGGATCTTTGCGTTCCCGT
>JAFRTA010000090.1 GCA_017427315.1 Clostridia bacterium | reverse complement strand
CGCTGCTTCGCAGCGACAAATCAGTATTTACTCCAACACATACGCCAGCGCCAGCAGCAGCCCCTTATCCGCCTTTTCCGCCTCCAGCAGCGCCATCAGCGCGAGGATCAGCGCCCGCTCGTTTTCGTCGTCGGTCTTTTTCGCCGCGCGGGACGGCCCGGGCGCGCGGTCCGGTCCCGGCAGATCGAGCGCCATATCCTCGTCGCTCTGCCCGGCGGCGACGTCCGCCCGCCGGCGCATCTCCATCACGCGGCGAGAGGCGTCCTCCTGCATCTGTTTTAACTGCGCGTAAGTATAATTCATTTTCTTCCCCCCTGCCCGAGCACCTGCGGCGGGAGCGCGCTCATGCGCAGAAGCCGCACCGCGTCGTCTACCCGCGCTCGGCGCGTCTCGCCGAGCAAAGGCTTGAGCGCCGTTAAAAGATCGCATCGCGGGTCGGAACGACTCATCAGATTTGCGGTTTTTCCCAGAACTTCAAGCATGCGCGGGTCGATCCCCTCAAGCGGCGAGGGCTTGCTTTCCGTCCCGCCGCCGAGCAGTCCCTGCGCGGTTTTCTTCAGTTTTTCCATATCCTCGGCGCCGATTGACGATATCAGCTCGGAAAGATCCATCACTTTTTCCCTCCGAGTATTTTCCGTACCTCGTCGGAGGAGAGGAATTCCCTTTTCTTCTTCTCGTCCGAGGTAACGCTGTCAAGAAGCGCGCGCTGTTCGGGCGTAAGCCCGCGCATCAGCTTTTCGCTGATATCGGCGAGCTCCCCGGACGAAAACTGTCCGCCTCGCACGGCGGCAAGCAGTTTTTCGGCGTCGGTCATACGCATCAACCCTTTCTTGTATTCAATAAATCTATACTCGCAAAAGAAGGCGGATATTCTTGAAAATTCTCGTTCTTTCGGATTCCCACGGCGATTCCGTATCCTGCAAGCTGGCGATTCAGCGCAACGCAGACGCGGAATATCTGATCCACCTCGGCGACGGCGAGGACGATATCGACTTCATCTATCCGGAGCTGCGGGATATGAAGCTGGTTCGCGTGCGCGGCAACTGCACGTGGTTCGGGACCGCCGCGCTGAAATATATTCTGGAGGCCGCGGGGAAACACATCTACTGCTGCCACGGACATATGGAACGGGTCAAGGACGGCCTCGACGGACTCACCGCCGCCGCCCGCGCGGAAAAGTGCGACGTCGCCCTTTACGGCCACACCCACGTGCAGGATCACCACAGGGTCGGCGATCTCGTCATTCTGAATCCCGGCTCCGTCCGCGGCGGGAAATACGCGGTCATGGAGATCGGCGGCGACGGGGAGATTTCCGCAAGACTGATGGATCTGAATGACGCGCCGCCCGGCAATTCGTAATTTCCGCATCTTACATTTCACATCTCACATTTCACATTTCTCAAAAGGAGATAATACTATGGACTTTCGAGAAGATTCATTCATGCTGGTCGTCGCGCTTGTCGTGATCGCCTTCATCCTCGGCCAGTCGGTGTTCTTTCTGATTAGAGCGCTGCGGCAGGGCAAAAAGCTGGGCATTCCGAAATCCACGCTGAACAACACCATGGTACAGAGCGTGCTGTTCACCATCACCCCCGCCCTCGCCATCGTGGCGACGGTGATCGCCCTCGCCCCTGCGCTGGGCATCGTGCTGCCCTGGATCCGGCTTTCGGTGATCGGCAATATCTCGCAGGAGACGAGCGCCGCCACCGCCGCGCTGGAGGCCTCCGGCGTGCAGAGCATCACAATGCCGGTCACGGACAAGACCACCTTCGCGGCGGTGATGTGGGTCATGACGCTGGCAAGCTCGCTGCCGCTGATCCTTCTGCCCCTGTGCCTGAAACGGCTGCAGAGGGGCATCGGCAAGGCCGTCGACAAGGCGGCGAACCCGAAGCTGACGGACGCGCTGGCTGCCGCGGCGTTCATCGGCCTGATCTCCGCGTTCATCGCGAAGGCCCTTGCGGGACGCGGCACGGGGACGAGCGCAGCGGACGGTACGATCACGTATAATTACGACGGCGCGGGACTGATGAGCGTAACGACGCTGATCGTCGCCGTGGCGGTGATGCTGATTTTATCGAAGATCGCGGAAAAGCGCGATATCGCGTGGCTGAAAAATTTCGCGATGCCCATAGCCATGTTCACGGCAATGGGGGTCGCGGTGCTGATGGCGCAGGTGCTGCCGGAGGAGATCGCGCATTTCGAATTCCGCGCCCCGGCGATCACCCCGGCGGTGCAGTAAAGGAGGGGAACGGAAATGAACAAGACGAAAACCTATAACGATTCGGTGCATACCTTCGGATCCCTCTGGTCCGTCGGCGTGCTGCTGGTACTGCTGGCGGTGCCCGCCGCGTTCTGCGTCCGCTACGGCGTGTGGCCGTCGCTTTCCGCGATAGGCAAAGGGCTTCTGCCCGTGGCGATGGTCTGCTACCCCACCGCGCTGGTGGAGATCGTCGCGTATACCCCCCTTCTGGGCACAGGCGGGATGTACCTGAGCTTCGCGACGGGGAACATCAGCAACCTGAAGCTGCCCTGCGCCCTCGCGGCGATGGACACGGCGGGCGTGAAGAGCAATTCGGAGGAGGGCGACGTGATCTCGACGATCGCGATCGCGACCTCGGCAATCGTGACGACTGTTATCATGGCGGTGTTCGTGCTGGCGCTGCGGCCCTTTATCCCGAGGCTGACGGACCCGACCTCGGTGCTGGCCCCCGCGTTCCGGCAGGTGATGCCCGCGCTGTTCGGCGCGCTCGGCGCGTCGTATTTCTCGAAGCACTGGCGCATCAGCATCGTACCGATCGCGATCATGACGCTGATCGTCGTGCTCGCGGGCAGTATCGGCACCGGCGTTCTGATTCCCATCGGCGTGGTCGTCGCCCTGCTCGGCGCGTTCGCGTTTTATAAGCTCGGGTGGATCTGACGCATACGAAAGGGGCTGTTGCAGATACGAAAAATCTGCAGCAGCCATCTTTCATTTTTTTAATTTTTTCAAGAGAAAACACGGTTTTGCAAAAATGTTCATAACCTGTTGAATGCAAAGCACGGCGTCTGGGATTCCGGCGCCTT
>JAFRTA010000089.1 GCA_017427315.1 Clostridia bacterium | reverse complement strand
GCTGACGGACGAATACATCAAAGAGCATACCCTCGGCGTGATCAAAAACGTGATCGAAAACGCAGACAAGGGCGAGGGAGCGCTGGCGGAGCAGCTTCGAGCCTACGGTCTCAAATGGGAAAAGGTCGGCGTTCCCTATTCGCTGGTGCGCATATTCGCGCAGCATGTCAAACACGACAGCGTCAAACAGATCGCGGGCTATATCAACAAGCTCACCTTCGGCAAAGGGATCGACAAAGAAGCCGCAGGCCACCTCGACAACGTCATGCTCGCGGACCTCGTATACACGCTGTTCCTGAACGTATTCGACGGCAGCGTCAACAAATTCGCGCCGGACACCCCGATCTACCGCGTCGTCACGGACGCGGCGTCCCTCCCCCGCCGTTTTACGAAGCTGTTCCCGATCAAAGCGCTGAAGTCGGGCAAGCCCGCCGAGCTGTTCGCAAAGATCGAGCAGACCGCGAAAGAAGTTCTCTGGCCCTCGGGACCGGACAACCAGCACGCGGTGCTCGACCGGAGAAAATAAGATGAAGACCGAGATCGAAAAAATCGTTTCCGACGCGATCGCCGCCTGCGATCCCGAGGAGAACGTATACCGCATCGTTTCGGCGAGGACCTACGACCTGCCTCCCGTTGTCATTTCCATCGGCAAAGCAGCCGCCGCACAGGCGCGCGGCGCGGCGCGGGCGCTGAACGGCCGGTTCAAAAAAGGCGTGATCGTGACGAAATACGGTCACGCCGATAACCCGCCCGCGGGCTTTGAGATAATCGAGGCCGGGCACCCGGTACCGGACGAAAACTCCGAACGCGGCGCGGAGGCGGCGCTGAACGCGGTCAATGATTTAAGCGCGCAGGACGCGGTGCTGCTTCTCGTATCGGGCGGCGGCTCCGCTCTTTTTGAAAAAAGCGCCGTTCCGCTCGCGCGCCTTCGCGCAATCACGGACGAAATGCTCCGGAAGGGCTGCGAGATCGCCGAGATCAACGCGGTGCGCAAAAAACTGTCCCTCGTCAAGGGCGGCAGATTCGCCGCCGCCTGCGCCCCCGCCCGCGTCGAGAATCTGCTGCTCTCCGACGTTCTGGGCGATCCGCCGGAGATCATCGCTTCGGGCCCCGGCGTGCAGGATGATACGCCGGACGGCTTTGCCGCCGCGGTCGCGGAAAGATACGGTTTGAGCATCACGGACGGGGAACGCGCGCTCCTGCTCGCGCCCGCGCCGCGGATCGAAAACGCCGGCGAACCGGTTTTTACGGGAAATCTCTCGATTCTGCTTACCGCCGCGAAAAAAAGCGCGGAAGCCCTCGGGTATGAAACGCGGATCGTGAACGACGCGCTGACGGGCGAAGCGCGTGACCGGGCGCGGGAATTCTGCGGATTTCTCATCGAAGAACAAAAAAAACACCCGCAAAAAAAGCGGGCGTATATCATGGGCGGCGAGACCACCGTCACCGTCCGGGGCTCCGGCAAGGGCGGCAGGAATCAGGAATTCGCGCTCGCCGCGGCGAAATATCTCGACGGCACGGACGGCGTTACCGTATTCGCCGTCGGTTCGGACGGCACGGACGGCCCGACTCTGAACGCGGGCGGCTTTGCGGACGGCGCGACGGCAGAAAGAATACGCGCCGGCGGAAGATCCGTCGACGCGTATCTTGCGGAGAACGACAGCGCCGCAGCGCTCGCCCTCTGCGATTCTCTCATCGTGACCGGCCCTACGGGGACCAACGTGAACGACCTGTATATGGGGCTGCTCGGGCCTACGCGGTCGCAAGACCGAGAATAAACGAAGTATAGGTCGTGATCTTGTAATCCGCGGGGAGTTCAAGCTCCGCCTTCGTCACGTCGGAACGGAACGAATCGACCCGGATCTCGGAATCGCACGCTCCGGTTTCATCGAACACGCGGATCAGGACGATCTTCCCGCCGTCGGCATAGAACTCCACGACGCCGTTCGGGGATTCCGACACGGCGGATTCGACGCTCTTGCCCTCATATTCGCGTTCGGCCCAGCCGACCGCGCCCGCGTCACCCTCGCCGAAATCCAGGCTGAGCGCGCTGAGATCCAGCCCGAGCATCTTCATAATCCGCTCATCGAGCTCGATATAGGACTGTTTTTCGTCGGAGATCAGATAGAGGATGCCGCCGCTTGACAGAATGCTCAAACGCACGCCGCTCATTTCGGTGCTCATACGGATCATGTCGTCCGCTTTGGAAAACTCGATGGGATCGGTCTCGCCGTTGCTCGTCATCGTGCCGACCAGCGAGAAGCGGCCGTTGCCGAGCCCGTCGAAGAAATACTTCAGCGCTTCTTCGTTCGCCGGGTCCTTCGCGTTTTTCGCAAGCCCGTCGTCGAACACGTCGCCCGGCCCCACGGCGAGCGTCTCAAGCCGCGCGGCAACGCGCAGAACCGTGCGCGCGTCGGCGGAATTGACCTTGCCGGAGCGGTTGACGTCCGCCGCCTGCTGGCATATTTTGGTGATGTATTCCAGACGCGCCGAGAACCGGAGGATCTGCCGCGCGTCGGCGCTGGTAACTTTTCCGTCTCCGGTCACGTCGCCGAGGGAATACTGCGTCGCGGACGCGGTGAGCGCGGGTACGAAGGATACCAGAAGCGCCAGCGTCAGTACAAGCGCGGTCAGTACGCTCTTTTTCATTGAGAAGACCTCTTTCCGGTTGGTTTTTTCATATTTTATTACATTTTTCGATATCTGTCAAGACGCGCGCCGGGCTGCTCCATGACCCGGCGCGCCGTTTTTTTATGCATAATCCATATTGCGCAGAGCTACGGAATGGGTCATATCCACCCGTACGGTCATCGGCACGATCAGCTTCGCGGCCGCCGCGGCATGCATGTACGTCACGAACCACAGATCCGTCGCGCAGCCGGTCCCGATATCGTAGGTGCAATACACGGTGCAGTCAAAGTATTCCGTATCGACGCCCGAGACCGACAGGCCGGGGATGCTCTTCGTCTTTTCGCGGATGGATGTTTCCGTTTCATCGCGGGAGACCACGTCGAACATCGCGCCGGTGAACGAGGGGCTGACGCCCGTCTGCGGGTCCATCGGTTCGGGGTCCCGTTCGTTTTTCAGTACGATCTCGATCTCCGCCGTGCCGTCGTCGTATTCGATGATGTGCGCTTCACTGATCGCGTCCGCATCCGTCAGCGCGCAGCCCACGCCGGCGGAATTCGCGGGCGGGATCAGCGCCGGATCGTCGCAGAAGACGCCCACGGAATACATATCGTCCGTGCGCAGGGCGTCCAGCACGCTTCCGAACAGCGCCGTGGACGCGCCTGCGTCAATGTAATCGTATTCCGTCCATTCATCCTTGACGAAGGTCTTCACCTGCCGTCTTGTATTGTTCATGACCTCGTTATACCTTGCGAGGATCTCCGCGTCCGTCAGGTCGAGCTCCGTGCCCACCGGCCACGGATCGTACGGCTCATTGCCCGATCCGTCGCCCCATTCGTCCGCAAGATCTGCGATGAATTCTACGTAGCCCTTTTTCGTGTAGTCCGCCGGGATCGCGAGATCCGCCGCAGTCACGCCGCCGCGGAATTCGTCGATCCCGATCTCGGTATTGCAGACGCCGCTTTCCGGGTCGAGCATGCGGATCAGCACGACGTTCCCGCCGTCGATATAGAATTCGAGGATCCCCTCATCCGAGACGGTTACGGCGCATTCGACCGTTTTGCCGCCGTATTCCCGTTCCGTCCAGTCAAGTTCGCACTCTACGTCGACCGTTCCGATCTCAAGATCCAGATCGGAGGGATCGATCCCCATCATCGACATGAAATAATCGGTACATTCGGCATACGATTTTTTCCCGGTGCAGATCAGGTACGTTTTGCCGTCCAGCTGCGCCATATCCATCGCGATGCCGCTTATCTCGGCGCTCATGCGTACGTTGCCGTCAGCCTGCATGAACGTGACGGGAAGCGTCTCGCCTTCGCTCGTCATCTCGCCGGCAAGAACGAAATTGCCCGAATTCAGGATATCGATAAAATCGTCCACGGCCCGATCGTTGTCGGGATCGTCGGCGTGCTCCTTCCGCCCGTCGTCAAAGACCTCGTCCGCGCCGACCGTGAGCGTTTCGAGCCTTGCCGCAACGCGCAGCGCGGTGCGCGCGTCCCCGGAGTTCACCTTGCCGGAGCGGTTGATATCCGCCGCCGCTTCCTGCGCTTCGGAAAAACGCTCGATCTTCGCGGCGTATCGCAGGATCGCGCGCGCGTCGGCGCTGGTGATCTTTCCGTCGCCGGTCACGTCGCCGAGGGAATACAGCTTCGCCGCGGCGGGCAGCGCGAGCGGCACAAGCAGCGCGAGCGTCAGAAGGACCGATAAAACAGCTCTCTTTTTCATGGGAAACACCCTTCCTTGTCAATTGAGTTCTTCTTTTTATTCTATCACTTTTTTCCGTTCCGCAACGATGAAAGAATTCTCCGCAGAATGTGCGTCGGCGTATTTTGCGGGGATGTGCGTCTTATTAAAAAGAAACCGTCTCGAGCATCGCCGCGACGCGCAGAATATATCTTGCGTCGCCTGAAGTGACTTTCTCCGATTTTCCGCGGGTCGCGGCGAGAAGGTACGCCCCATCAAGGCTCTCCAGTCTCGCGGCGGCGCGCAGGGCGGTTCGCGCGTCGGCGGCTTTGACCCTGCCGTCGCCGTCGACGTCGCAGAGAACGACGACGGCGTAGCTTTGCAGCGCTTCGTCATTTTCATCATACGTATTGACGCTTCCGCCGGTTTGCATCAGCGCGTCGTCCGCGATCCACGCATGCTCCGGCGTACCGTCGAAAGCGCACAGACGGGTGATCTCGTTTTTCACCATGCCGAAAAAAGAGCTGACGCTTGTCCCCGGCGTCAGGTATACCGTGCGCTTTTCATCATCCACGCGTATGGGCTCGCCGTCGGCGGGGACCAGCGTTCCGTCTTCGCCGGGCAGCGGCGCATACGGCGTCAGCTCGACCTGCATATGCGTATTATTCGCAAAATACGCCGCGTAGCAGTTCTCCGGACAAACGATAACGATGCCTGCGGGATTCGCGAACACCGAGCCCGATACCGGGAATCCGTTCTGATCCGATTTACCGATCTTCTTCACAGACGCCGGTATGCCGATCCTGCGAAGCCCTTCCAGCGCCGTAAACGCGCCGTCCGCAACCGCGATCGTTCCGTTCGCGAGCGTAAGCTCCTTCACCGTTTTTGCGTCCGCGCCCTTATACCCGTACGCAACGCGCCCCGCGTACAGGACGCCGTCGGGCTGCGCTTTCTCCCACGCGGTCCCGTCCAGACAGCGATTCCATGTGCAGCCTGACGGCTCCCATCCGTTGGGGAGAAAACGAATGACGCCGGTGCAATCGTAACCGATCGAACTGTCTGCAAATGCGTTCGCGGCGATCGAAGCCAGCGTGTCCGGCAGATCGATCTGCCTGAGGTTTTCACAGCCGGCAAACAACAGCGCGTCGAGCTGTCTTACCTGCTTGGGCAGCGTGATCCGCTCAAGATACGGATTATTCGAGAACGCGCCGTCTTCGATCACGCTGATATCTTCCCCGACGGTGAATTCCGGATCCGTTTTTCCGGCGGGATAACACACAAGCCCCCCGTTTGTTCTGTCGATCAGCAAGCCATCTTCGCTGCCGCGGAAATACGGATTACCGTCCGCAACTTCGATACGCTCAAGCGTCGCGCATCCGCAGAACGCGGTGTACGGCAGATAAGAAACCTTTTTCGGGATAACGATTTTTTTGATCGCCGTACCGGAGATCGCGTCGGCGCCGATCCATTTCAGCCCCTCCCGCAGGTCCAGCTCTTTGAGCGCCGTACATCCGGAAAACGCTTTTACGCCGAGATACTCCAGCGTGTCCGGCAGACTGACGGAGGAAAGCGCGCCGCAGTTTTCAAACGCACCGGCGGAAACGGATGTAACGCCGTCCTTTACGACCAGAGACCTGATCCTGCCGTCGCCGGCCCACGGAGATTTTTCGGCGGAATAATCGGCCATACCGCCTTCGCCGGAGATCGTCAGCACGCCGTCTTCCGAAAGCTTCCATTCCAGCTTCTCACCGCAGCTCCCGCTGTTCAGATAAGAAACTGCATCCCCCGTTCTGACGTGCGCCGAAAGCGGCGCCGGAACAGGGACGATATCGATATCATCCATATAGACGGAAACGGTAACGTCGCTTTCCGTCCCCGCGGGGGCGACGACCTTCAGACACAATACTCCCAGCGCGACACGGTCGGCGTCTTCAGGGGCGCTTAACATCACGCCGATCGTTGCCGTGTTCTCGCTCTGCGGTCCGCCGACGCGGCCGGATGCATCCTCGGGGAAGATGATATCCGCATACTCAAAGACTGCCGGATCCCACTCCAGCAGGAACGTCCCGCCAAAAAAACCTTTCGCTCCGGTAAGCGCAACGCCGATCTGCGCCGTTTCTCCGACAGGAAAAACGTCCGGCAATTCAAGCCGCAACGCCGGATCGGCGGCATTCTCCGCATACGCGGGAAACGCAGGAACGGCAAGCAATACGGTGAGCAGGACCGACAGGATCAACGTAAGCTTTTTCATAAGAGTCTCCTTTTGAATTCCGAATAAATCTCATATTATCGTCTGTGTTTTTTTGTTTCATTATATCATACAGGCGCAGGATGCGCAATACCCCGCGCCGAAATGCAGGATTTTCATGCAAAAATGCAGATTTTTTCCGTTTGCTGCGCCCATACACCGTAATAATGAGAATATCTCATTTTCCGGTCCGCGGGTAGATTTTGTCCGAACGGTCGTTTTTATCGTTCAAACGGTCGTTTTTCACGACCGGACAGCCGCTTCCCGCCCGGAAAGTTTCGTTCCCGTCCGTAATGCAGAATCGTTTCTCTGTCTGCTTATTATATAAGTCGATATTACTCCCGCACTCGTAACGCAAAAATAATACTTCCGGATTTTTCTTTGTTAATTGCAATAATAGGTATTTTTCCTCCTATATATTAGCATTTTGCCTCCTGTATTGTCAATCATTTTCAGAAGTAAAATACAGATATATAGCTTCAAGGAGGAAGAAATATGCTTATTTCCGACCTGAATATCATCGGAACGCGGCTTTACCGGTTCCGCAAACAGGCGGGGCTGACGCAGGAGGAAACCGCCGAGAAGGCGGATATCTCCTGCCGTGCATATGCCGATATCGAACGCGGCTCTGCCGCCGCGCGTCTGGACACACTCATTCACATCTGCAATGCGATCGGTATTACGCCGAACGATCTTCTGACAGATCCGGACGGCGTGAGCGCTCCGCTGACGCAGGACGCGATCGCAGAGCGCCTTACCGCCTGCACGCAAAAGCAGCGCGATACCGCGCTGCTACTGTTGAATGTGTATCTGGACAGTCTGAAGTAAAGGCTGATTTTTCGGAATGTTTCCACAGCGTTCGTTGGTTTGACTGTAGGGACGATTATCAATCGTCCGGTTGATTTCCGAAATGCACTCCTTGCGGGTGCGTGAGGAAATCAAGTGGTCAATTATCACGGTATTTATGGTTTTTTGATTATTATTTGCCGTCTCGCCATCCCCACCGTAAAGATGGGGATGCCATCGCCTACAATCCGGACGATTGATAATCGTCCCTACAATCCGTGTGCCCGACGCCCCGATCAGTATTTACTTATCAAACGCCGGGTTGTATGCGTAGAAATTCTTCTTATCCAGCTTGTCGGTCGCGAGGCGCAGCGCTTCGCCGAAGCGCTGGTAATGGACGATTTCCCGCTCGCGCAGGAAGCGGATCGGGTCGATGATATCCGGGTCGTCGACGAGCCGCAGGATATTGTCGTAGGTCGTCCGCGCCTTCTGCTCGGCGGCCAAGTCCTCGTGCAGGTCGGTGATCGGATCGCCCTTCGACTGGATATATGCCGCCGTCCACGGCGTTCCGGACGCCGCCACGGGATAGATCCCTGCGGTATGGTCGACAAAATAAGTGTCGAAGCCGCTCTTTTTGATCTGCTCGATCGACAGGTTCCGCGTAAGCTGATAGACCATCGCGCCGATCATCTCGAAATGCGCGAGCTCTTCGGTGCCGATATCGGTCAGCAGCCCCTTGATTTTATCGCAGGGCATCGTATACCGCTGGCTCAGATAGCGCAGGGACGCGCCCAGCTCGCCGTCGGGTCCGCCGTACTGTGTGATAATGATTTGCGCCGCCTTCGGGTCGCACTTTTTGATATTGACCGGATACTGCAGTTTTTTCTCATAAGTAAACATCAGCGTTTGCCTCCTTCCCAGGGCCAGGGACCCGCGGTCCATCGCTCGTCGCTGTCGCAGAATGCGGTCAGCGGACCGAATTTTTCCTCATACCGAGCGACGAGCGCGCGGTATTTTTTTTCGTACCCGTTCATCAGCGAGACCGCTCTCGCGTCGGGGAAATGGGTGTCGAGATAGAGATGCAGCTCCCACGCGGCGAACTGCGCCTTCGAGATTTCCCGCAGCAAAGCTTCTCTTTCGTTCATCGCACGCAGCCTCCTTTGAAGGGCTTATTGAGCACGGGGAACAGCGTGCCTTTGCAAAGCGCGTCGGACGCGTCGTATACCCTGCGGTCGGTCTGGAACGGGACGTACGCCATCGCGGGCACGGTCACGGCGGGCAGCGCCGGCAGACCGGTATATTCTCCCCCGTCCATCGGGCAGGCGGGTTTCTCCGTCTGCGGCGCCGGGACGCCGGGGCAAGTGTTCTGTCTGTTCAATCGTTTTCGCTCCTTTCCGTTATTTGAGGTTTCGCCTCACTGCATCATATCCGGTCCCGCCCCTTAGGGGACAAAAAAACGATATCGGCGCAAAAAAAGAGCAGGCTTTCCGTTTAAGCCTGCTTTTCATGCGGATTGATACGGTTCCGCAAATACCGCTCCGTCAGGGAGAGACACATCGGCAATGATATCGCCCCGTTCCGGGCTCACGGCCTGCAGTTCCCGCAGGGAACATATCCGCCGGCGATGACGTTCTCTCGCGTGTCCTCGACCTCTTTTTTATTCTTGTTCTTCATCTTCTTCACGGACGTGCACCACGGATAGTGAAACCTGCCCGTGTTCGTATTCAGGATATAGGTCTGCACGTCCGGCTCCGTTTCCGAAATTCCGGCGGACCCCGCCGGCGGCGCAGTCGTCGTGTCCGACGGCTCCGTCACGGTGACTTTGATCCTGTTGGAGCGCACGCCGCTGTTGGACATGGCGTAAACGTACGTCTCCCCCTCTTTGAGCCCGGTCACGGTAAAATCCGTCTCGCTGTCGTGGGTGTCGTTGTTCAGAAAAAGCGCCGCGACCGTGCGGTCCGACGCGGTCAGGTAAACGACCTTTTTTTCTCATACTGCCGCAGACGGCTCACTTTCTTTTGACGAACGCGTATCCCGCCGCGCCGAGGGCGGCGATCCCCGCCGCCGCGCCGAACGCCTTCAGCGCGATCTCGAGCGTGACGCTCTGCCGGTCGTGCATCAGCCGTTCGGGACCGGTGATCGACTGACAGCGGTCGCCGACGAGCTCGCGGTAGCGCACCATATAAGTAACGAACCGTTCGGGCGCGTTTTCGTCGATATCGATGACGCGCACGCCCTGCCGCGTGCCGTCGCCGTAAGGACGGAAGCCCGCCAGCTTGCACTGCCCGAGGGTGATCCCGCGCACGTCGCCGACGAAGTCGTTCATATGGTCGTGGCCGAAAAACGCAGCTTTGACGTCGCCGGTTTTCAGCCAGGAATCAAACTGCCCGCTGTTGACGGAGGGCGCGCAGGGCGCTTCGCCGAGATAACCGGCCACGCCTTTTTTCTTGACGTAAAAATGGCCTTTCCGCTCGTCCTGCCCCTGCACGGCGTCAATCGGCAGCCGCCACGCGGGAACCTCGCGCAGAAGCTCGAATTCCTCCGGGACGGGAATGTGCTGAAACAACATCGCCGGCACGTATTTGCCGCCGTTTTTCTCTTTCAGCTCCGCGGCTTTCCGCTCGTACCATGCGATTTGTTCGGGACGCACGAAATCGTATTTCGACGCGTATTCCGCCGCAGCCCGATTGCCCGAATACAGAAACCAGAGATTGAACGCGTCGCGCGTGCCGTCGGAGGAGCGTATCACCGCGTTGTAGTCGTACCGGCTGCTGAATTCCTCCGTTTTTCTCGGAAAAAGCGAATACCGATAGGCTCTGTAAGCGTTGATGTATTCCCACGGATCGCTGACCTTCGCCTCGAAATCGTGATTGCCGAAAATCACTCCGAGCGGAATCCGCCGGCTCGTAACGGGACGTGTGATGCGTTCGACCGAGGCGCGCAGCGCCTCGACCGTGTCGGCGTGGGTATTGTCGCCCATATAGACGACCAAATCCGGCTGCAGTTCATCCAGCGCCATATTCTCAAGCACGAGAAAATCCCGCGACTTTTTATCAAGCCCCTTCGCCGGAGTGTAATATTCATGGGGATCGCCCATGAGCATGATGCGGAATTTGCCGTTTTTGTTGAATTGAAGCTTTGCGGGCATATGATTATTCCTTTCGGTCGGTAAATCAGTATTTGCAGGTAGGAAGTAGGAGGGAGGAGGGAGGAAGTTCGGAAGTCGCTTCGCGACTTGAATGATAGAGCGTGTAAAAGAAAAATCGTTGTAAACCAAAACATTTTGCTTATTTTACCGTTTCTATAAATGGGGTACGGGGCTTGCCCCGTCATTACTTCCTCCCTTCTCCTTCCTACCTCCTACCTCGTCGGGCGTCAGCCCGACAAATCAGAATTTGCAAACAATATTTTAATTTTTTTCCCATTTGCAGAAAAACAGTTGAAAAATGAAAAACTCTATTGTATAATGTACAAGGATGTTAACACTTAAAAGGAGGGTTCTTTCATGAAGAACACCGCAATTCGAATCATTTGCGTTGTCATTTCGTTGACAATGCTTGTGATTTGCCCCGTCACGGCAAGCGCGGCCGTGTCGTCGTCCCTGAACGTTGTCGAGACTTCGGCGACCACCCTTCCCACGGCGGAAGGCGCGAGTCCCGTCATCGTCGTCAACGGCTGGGAGCACAACAATCTTTACGTCAATCCGAATTCCAGGACTGCAACGCAGGTCTTCCCGCCCGAAACCAACGCGATGATCACCGTCGCCGAGGCGATCGTGAACTACATCCTGATGGGCGAGAATTACTACGACGAGGTCACGCAGTATATCGGCCAAACGCTTGCGGGTTATTTCAAATATATTCCCTGCAATATGGACGGCACTCCGCAGACGGGCGTCGGCGTCAAGAAGCTGATCCATTCCCTCGCTTTCTACCAGAAGGATGAAGCGCTCGTCAAAGAGATGGCGGGCGATCTGGGCCTGATCTGCGCGCAGGAAGCGGGCTACGACAGAGTTTACGTCTTCTCTTACGACTGGCGTCTTTCGCCGATGGATCTTGCCAGCGAGTTCAACGAGTTCGTGCACGAGACCGTTCTGAAAGAGACCGGCGCGAGCAAGGTCAATATCATCGCCGAGGGCATGGGCGCGAACGTCACCAGCGCGTTTATGAATAAGTACGAGAAGCCCCGCGGCTTTAAAGATATCGACAACTACGTCCTCGTCAACTCCGCCGCGCAGGGCACCTCGGTCATCGGCGCGCTCTACACCGGCAATATCGACGTGGACCCCAACGGCGTGATCCGCTGGACCAACGACCGCGCGGACAATATTCCCGTCGCGTTCGGCGCGTGGCTTGCGAACTACATCCTCAATAAAGAGGAAGAGATAAACTACATGGTCACCACCATCGACACCTATCTCATTCACGAGCTGCCGCAGCTTTACGACCAGTATCTCAGAGAGATGCTCTGCTACAACGCGGGGCTCTGGGGCCTGATCCCCTGGACGGCGGACGACGAGTTCTATGAGCTGGCGAAAAAGATGATGTATATCGACGGCAAGGGCAACCGTCTGCACATGAACTCGATGCTCGAGCAGAAGATCGACGCTTACCATGAGGTGCAGCGCACCGCCGGCGGCGTTCTGCAGGAGATGCAGAGAGAAGGCGTCAAGGTCGCGGTCGTTTCCGGCTACAACATGCAGGCTCCGCCCTTCTATAACGGTCTTGACGACAATAAGGGCGCTTCGGAGCAGTCCGACGGCGTGGTCGACACCAAGTATTCGTCCTTCGGCGCTACCTGTGCGTATCTGAACGACGACTGGGTCGGCAAGTTCCTGATCGAACAGAAAATCGACGACGGCCACAAGCACACAAACGAAGAGACCGACGACGTGCATAAGATCTCTGTCGACGCTTCCACCTGCGTGCTGCCCGAGAATACCTGGTTCGTCAAGGGGCTGAAGAATAACTATATCCATTCGGACAAGCTGGACGCTTACTATTTCATCTCGTGGCTGGTATTCGCCGACGAGCAGAGAGACGTCCGTCAGAACGGTTATTATCCGCAGTTCATGATGTACGACCGTTTCAACGATAAGCTTTACGGCGTGCGCAGGAACGACGGCGACCGTTTCCTGAGCCCCGGCGACATCAATCTGGACGGCAAGGTCGATTCCGTTGACGCGCGTCTTGCGCTGCGCGCCGCCGCGAAGCTTGTCAAGCTGACCGGCGCCCGCGCCACCAACGCCGACGTGGACGGCGACGGCAAGATCACCGCGACCGACGCAAGATGGATCCTTCGTTTCGCCGCGCAGTTGGAAAACATCTTCCCCGTGCAGCAGAAAAAGAGATAAAAGATTGCGCATATACCGCCGGGCGGCTCCCGTCCGGCGGTATCGTTGCATAAACAGAGAGTCGGATATTATAATTATTCATCTTTTTGCCCCGGGGTCTTGACAATGCGGGGGGAAAGATGTATTATTATGCGTAATATAGTGTATAAATAACCATAAGAAAGAGTGATTGCAATGGAACATCTTCTGAAACTCGCCGATTTGACCGGCGCCGAAATCGCCGATATCCTCGATACCGCCGATAAACTGAAATATCAGAAAAAGCACGGCGTCGAGCATCATTATCTCAAGGGGAAAGCCCTCGGCATGATCTTCCGCAAATCTTCCACGAGAACGAGAGTCAGCTTTGAGGTCGGCATGTACGATCTCGGGGGGACGGCTCTTTTTTTAAGCTCGCAGGACCTGCAGATCGGCAGGGGCGAGCCCGTGCAGGATACGGCGCGCGTGCTCTCGCGCTATCTTGACGGCGTCATGATCCGCACCTTCGACCAGGAGGAGGTCGAGGCGTTGGCGGAGTACGGCTCGATCCCGATCATCAACGGCCTGACCGATTACTGCCATCCCTGTCAGGTGCTCGCAGACCTGATGACGATCCGTGAAAGGCGCGGGGACCTCGTCGGGCAGAAGATGTGTTATATCGGCGACGGCAACAATATGGCGAATTCGCTGATCGCCGGCGGCATCCGTACCGGCATGAAGGTGGCGGTCGCCTGCCCGAAGGACTATACTCCGGATGCGGAGCTGATGAAGTGGGCGGCGGAGAACGGCGATTTCACCTGCACCGAAAACATCCTTGAGGCCGCCGCGAACGCGGATGTGCTCTTTACCGACGTCTGGGCGTCGATGGGGCAGGAGAGCGAAGCGGAGATGCGGAAAAAAATCTTCAAGGGCTATCAGATCAACGACGCGGTCGTGGCCGCAGCGAAGCCCGGCGTGATGGTGCAGCACTGCCTGCCCGCGCACAGAGAAGAGGAAATCACCGCGAAGGTTTTCGAGGCGCACGCGGACGAGATCTTCGCCGAGGCGGAGAACCGCCTGCACGCGCAGAAGGCGGTCATGGTCAAGCTTATGGCGTAAACGCCATAAGCTTGACCAATGGACAATGGAGAATGGATAATTGTCAGCGCCTGATATCAATGGCAAAGCACATATCCTGCAGTTGTCCGGTCGTCATTGAAGGAATGGGAGGCTAATAATGAAAAAAGGCTATCTTGTATTATCCGACGGGACCGTCTATCAGGGGTTTCGTTTCGGCGCCCGGACGGACGCGCTCGGTGAACTGGTGTTCACCACCGGCATGGGCGGCTACATCGAGGCGCTGACGGACCCGAGCTTTTACGGGCAGATCGTGATGCATACGTTCCCGCTGATCGGCAATTACGGTATCATCGAGGAGGATTTTGAGGGCGACTGCGTGGTCAGGGGCTACGTGGTGCGCGAAAAGTGCGATTATCCCTCGAATTTCCGCTGCGAGTACGGGCTGGATCGGTTTCTGAAGGACCGCGGCGTTCCCGGTCTTTACGGCGTCGACACCCGCGCGGTGACGAAGCATATCCGTGAGGCGGGCGTGATGAACGCCGTGATCTGCGACGAGATCCCCGCGGACCTGACGTTCGTCAAAGAATACGAGATCAGAAACGCCGTGCAGAGCGTTACGTCGAAAGAGCGCTCGGTATATCCCGCGAACGGCGAAAAGAAATTTTCCGTCACGCTGATCGATTACGGCACGAAACGCAACATCATCCGCGAGCTGCAGCGGCGCGGCTGCGAGGTCACCGTCGTTCCGTCCTCGACGTCGGCGGAGGAGATCCTCGCGTCGGAGCCCGACGGGATCATGCTGTCCAACGGCCCCGGCGACCCGGCGGCGAATCCCTTTGAGATCGAGCAGTTGAAAAAACTGTTCGGCAAAAAACCGATCTTCGGCATCTGCCTCGGGCATCAGATCCTCGGGCTCGCGGCGGGCGGCAGCTCCGTCAAAATGAAATTCGGGCACCGCGGCGAGAACCAGCCGGTCAAAGAGGTCGGCGGCGCGAAGACCTATATCACCTGTCAGAACCACGGGTACGCTCTCGTTGCCGACGGCGTCAAAGACGGACGCGTGAGCTTTATCAACGCCAACGACGGCACCTGCGAGGGAATGGAGTACCCGGAATACCGCTCCTTCACCGTGCAGTTCCATCCGGAGGCCTGCGCCGGGCCGCGGGATACGGAATTCCTGTTTGACAGATTTATCGAAAACATGGGAGGGAAGAACAATGCCTAAAGACCTTTCCATTAAAAAGACGCTCGTGATCGGCTCCGGCCCCATCGTCATCGGGCAGGCGGCGGAATTCGACTACGCCGGCGCGCAGGCGTGCCGCGTGCTGAAAAAGGCGGGCGTCAACGTGGTGCTCGTCAACTCGAACCCCGCCACCATTATGACGGACAAGGCGCTGGCAGACGAAATATATCTTGAACCGCTGACCGCCGAAACGGTCAAGCGCATTATTCTCAAAGAGCGTCCCGACAGCCTTCTCGCCGGTCTCGGCGGGCAGACGGGGCTGACGATCGCGATGCAGCTCTCCCGCGAGGGCTTTTTGGAAAAACACGACTGCCGGCTTCTCGGCACCGACGCGAAAGCGATCGATAAGGCGGAAGACCGCAAGATGTTCAAGGATACGATGGAATCCATCGGGCAGCCCTGCATTCCGTCGGAGATCACCCATACCGTCGACGGCGCGCTGGAGATCGCGGAGAAGATCGGATATCCCGTGATCGTGCGCCCGGCGTTCACGCTGGGCGGAACGGGCGGCGGTGTGGCTTACGACGTATCGGAGCTGAAAACCATCGCCCGCACCGGCATCGATATGTCGCCGATCAATGAGATCCTTGTCGAAAAGTATATCTTCGGCTGGAAAGAGATCGAGTTTGAGACCATGCGCGATTCCGCGGGCAACGTGATCGCGGTCTGCAGCATGGAGAACGTGGATCCCGTGGGCGTGCACACCGGCGATTCGATCGTCGTCGCGCCGGCCATGACGCTCTCGGATAAGGAATATCAGATGCTGCGCACCGCGTCGCTGGATATCGTCACCGCCCTCGGCATCGTCGGCGGCTGCAACTGCCAGTTCGCGCTCGATCCCGACTCCATGGACTACGCGGTCATCGAGGTCAACCCGCGCGTGTCCCGTTCCTCGGCGCTGGCGAGCAAGGCGACGGGCTACCCGATCGCGAAGGTCACCGCGCAGCTCGCGCTGGGCTATACGCTCGACGAGATCAAGAACGACATTACGAAAAAGACCTGCGCCTGCTTTGAGCCCACCATCGACTACGTGGTGGTGAAGATGCCGAAGTGGCCCTTTGATAAATTCATCGGCGCAAACCGTTCTCTCGGCACGCAGATGAAAGCGACCGGCGAGGTCATGTCCATCGGCACGAGCTTCGAGGCGGCGATCATGAAGGCCGTCCGCGGCGCGGAGATCGGCATGGATACGCTGAACCGCGCGCCCGCCGACGACCGGGACGTGCGCGAGCGTCTGCACGAGATGAACGATATCCGCCTGTTCACGATCTTTGAGGCGATCAAGGCGGGCGTGAGCCTCGATGAGATCTTCGATATCACGCGCATCGACCGCTGGTTCCTGGCGAAGCTGAAAAACCTTGCGGATTATGAAAAGAGGATCGGCGGCAGCGGCGCGATGTCCGACGACGATTACCTTGAGGGCAAAAAGCTCGGGTATCTCGACGCATCCCTGAAAAAGCTCTCCGGCGCCTCTTCGGTCCCCCACAGAAACGCCGTGTATAAAATGGTCGATACCTGCGGCGCGGAATTCGACGCGGAAACGCCGTATTTCTACTCGACCTACGATGACGAATGCGAGGCGCGCCGGTTTATCGACGGCAGGACGAAGAAGCGCATCATCGTCATCGGTTCCGGCCCCATCCGCATCGGGCAGGGCATCGAGTTCGACTATTCCTCCGTGCACTGTGTGTGGACGCTGCAGGAGGAGGGCTACGAGGTCATCATCGTCAACAATAACCCCGAGACCGTCTCCACCGACTACGATACCTCGGACCGGCTGTATTTTGAGCCCCTGACGCCTGAGGACGTGATGAACATCATCGAGGTCGAGCAGCCGGAGGGCGTGGTCGTCGCCTTCGGCGGGCAGACCGCCATCAAGCTGACGAAATTCCTCGATGAGAGCGGCATCCGGATCTTCGGCACCTCGGCGAAGAGCATCGACGT
This sequence comes from Clostridia bacterium, assembly GCA_017427315.1. Lineage (GTDB taxonomy): Bacteria > Bacillota > Clostridia > Oscillospirales > Acutalibacteraceae > RGIG2774. Next base: position 6,275 of record JAFRTA010000089.1, on the reverse strand, counting down.
GGCGGAGGACCGCGAAAAATTCGATAAGCTGCTGGAAAAATTCGGCATCAAGCGCCCCCGCGGCATGGGCGTGCTGACGATGGACGAGGCGCTCGCGGCGGCGGAAGAGCTGGGTTACCCGGTGCTGCTGCGGCCCTCCTACGTGATCGGCGGGCAGAACATGGTCATCGCCCACGAGCGCGACGACGTCGTGAACTATATGAACATCATCCTCGCGGGCAACATCGAGAACCCCGTGCTGATCGACAAATACATGATGGGTACGGAGCTGGAGGTCGACGTGATCTCCGACGGCGAGGATACCCTGATCCCCGGCATCATGGAGCACGTCGAGCGCGCGGGCGTGCACAGCGGCGATTCGATCGCCGTATATCCGCCCTACAATATCGGCGATAAGATGATTGAGACGATCGTCGATTCTTCCGAAAAGCTCGCCCGTTCGATGGAAACGCGCGGACTCGTCAATATTCAATACCTGATTTACGATAACGAGCTTTACGTCATCGAGGTCAACCCCCGCGCGTCGCGCACCGTGCCTTATATCAGCAAGGTGACCGGCGTGCCGATGGTGGAGCTCGCGAGCAAGGTCATGACCGGCAAACGGCTCAAAGACCTCGGCTACGGAACGGGGCTTTACAAGATCCCGCCGTATTTCACGGTCAAGGTTCCCGTTTTCTCGTTTGAGAAGCTGACCGACGCGAATTCCATTCTCGGGCCGGAGATGAAATCCACCGGCGAGGCGCTGGGCATCGGCAGGAACATCAACGAGGCGCTGTTCAAGGGGCTCACCAGCGCGGGCTTCCGGATCATGGAGCACGAAAAGGCGAAAGAGACCGGCGTGCTCATCAGCGTCGACGAGCACGACCACTGGGAGATCTTCCCGCTCGTCAAAAAATTCGCCGACATCGGCGTCAGACTTTACGCCACCGCCGGCACCGCGAAGACGATCCGCGGCTACGGCTTCAGCGTCGTTTCGGTCAAGGGGATCAACGAATCAAACGAGATTTTCGAGCTGATGGAAGCCGGCAGGCTCGGCTATATCATCTATACCGGCGCGCTGTACGACGACACGATCGGCGAATACCGTCTGCTGCACAAGCGTGCGCTGGAGCTTTCGATCACCTGCCTGACCTCGCTTGATACGGCGAACGTGCTGGCGGATATCATCGCGAGCCGCTACAATCAGGAGAATACGGAGCTGGTGGATATCGCCCGCCTGCGTGAGCGCCATACGAAGCTGAACTTCGCGAAAATGGAGGGGACGGGCAACGATTTTATCGTGATCGACGACCCGGCGGGGGAGATCACCTACCCCGAGGCGCTTTCGGTCACCTTCTGCGACCGCGGTACGGGCATCGGCGCGAACGAGCTGATCCTGATCACGGAATCGGAGATCGCCGACGCGAAGATGCGCCTGTTCAATTCCGACGGTTCCGAGGGAAAAACCGGCGGCAACGGCATCCGGTGCGTGGCGAAGTATCTTTACGACAGCGGGAAATGCACCCATTCGCAAATGACGATCGAGACCGTCAGCGGCGTAAAACAGGTCAGGATCTATACGACGAACGGCAAAGTGACCTCCGCTTCGGTGGATATGGGCAGAGCGATTTGGGATGCGGATAAAATTCCCGTCACCCTCGGCACGCCCACCGTGATCAATTATCCCTTCGCCGTCAGTTGGAACGACTATCATATCACCTGCGTTTCGATGGGCAATCCCCACTGCGTGGTCATTATGAACGGGATCGATGCGCTGAACCTCGACGAGATCGGGCCGAAATTTGAGAACGCCTGGTGCTTCCCCGAACGGGTCAACACCGAATTCGTCGAGATCATCAGCCCCACGATGGTCAAGATGCGCTCCTTCGAGCGCGGCTGCGGCGAAACGCCCGCCTGCGGCACCGGCGCCTGCGCCGCCGTCGCCGCCGCCGTCGTGAACGGTTACTGCAAGAAGGGTGAAGACGTGACCGTCAAGGTTTCAGGCGGCGATTTGGTGGTGAATTTCACCGACGACGCCGTCCGCCTTACCGGGCAGACGAGGCTTGTTTATACCGGCGTCGTGGAATATTGACGTATGGATAAAAGAAAAACAGACGGAATCCGGAATTTTGCGTCCGTTCCGTCTGTTTTTTCTTTACAAATCCGGAAAAAACATATATAATATATTCGTATAAGAATCATTTTCAGTATGGGAGTGTATTTTGATGAGGCCGAAAAGGGTATTATCCGTTTTTCTGTCGCTTTTGTTGATGCTCGGCTGCATGCCTGCGGCGTTTTCGCCGACGGCGGCCGCAGCCGATACTTATGCCATCAGCTACGATCTCGGCGGCGGCTCGGTTTCGGGCAACCCGACGAGCTACGATATCAACACCTCGCCCGTGCGGCTGAAGAACCCGACGCGCCTGGGCTATACGTTCACCGGCTGGACCGGCTCCAACGGGCCGACGCCCTCGACCGAGGTCGATACGCCGAACGTGCTCAGCAGCGGGATCTCCTATTCCACCGCAAGCCCGCTGACCGCGAACAGCAGGGATCATATCCTCGGCAATGATTTCACGGTCCTGCCGGGGATGACGTACCGTGTTTTCGTGACCGCGAAGAGAACGTCGGGTTCGCTTGATATGCAGGGCGGCATCTGGTATACCGGCGGTTCCCAGGGCGACCCGTGGGAGGGTTATCCGGGCACCTTCGCCTGGCTGCGTGACGCAGGCGACGGCTGGGGCGTCTATTACAAGGATATCGCCGTCCCTTCGGGAAAACAGCAGGGTAAGTTTTATATTCAGCTCGACCAGGCGAACAGCGGCGGCAGTACGACTTGGCTGATCGCGAACTGCTACGTCACGGCTTATTTCGAGCCGCTGGACGTCGGGCTTTCCTACACGACCTCCGATCCTTATACCTGCTCGGTGCGCGACCATATCATCGGCAACGGCATCCCCGTGACCGTGGGGCAGACCTACCGCGTTTACGTCACCGCCAGACGCACGGCGGGTTCGCTTTCCCTCAACGGCGGTCTGTGGTATTACGACAATACCTCCGGCGATCCGTGGGACAGTGTCGGCGGCGCGTTCACGCTCATTTATAACATCGGCGACGGCTGGGGCAGATATTATAAGGACGTTACGATCCCAGCGGGCAAGGTGCACGGTATGCCGTATTTCCAGATCGAGCAGTCCCACAGCGGCGCCGAGGGCAACGTCTGGCAGGTCGCCGACGTCGCGGTCGTGCACACCTCGCTTTCCAATCTCTCCTATAAAGCCAACTGGCAGGTCAATACCTACAATATCGGCTATAACCTGAACGGCGGCTCGGTCTCGGGCAATCCGACGTCCTATACGGTCGAGACCCTGCCCGTGCGCCTGAACAATCCGACGAAGACCGGCTATACCTTTACCGGCTGGACCGGCTCCAACGGCGCGTCTCCCTCGACGGACGTCACCGCGCCGAACGGCGTGAGCAGCGGTCTGTCGGGCTATACCGTGAGCGCTCCTTACACCGCGGCGAGCCGCGACCACGTGTTCGGGAATTCCTTCCCCGTGATCGCCGGGGCGACCTACCGCGTCTTCGTGACCGCGAAGCGCACCGCGGGCTCTCTGCCCATGCAGGGCGGCATCGCCTATTCCGCCGGGCAGACGGCAGGCGAATGGTATGACGGCGTCGGCGGCGCGTTCACCCTGCTGCGCGACGCGGGCGACGGCTGGGGCGTTTATTATAAGGACGTGACGGTCCCCGCCGGGAAACAGAGAGGCCAGTTCTATATCCAGATGGATCAGGCCGGCAGCGGCGGCGGCACGACCTGGCTGATCGCGAACGGCAGCGTGACGACGCTCTTTGTCCCGTTCTCTCTCGGACTTGACGGCTATACGACCGCGAACCCTTACGTCTGCGCAGGCCGCGACCATGTGACCGGCAATTCATTCCCTGTCGAGGTCGGCAAAACCTATACGGTCCTCGTCACCGCGAAGCAGACCGCCGGTTCCCTGCCGATGCAGGGCGGCATCGCCTACGCCGCAGGGGAGACTTCGGGCGAATGGTACGACGGCGTCGGCGGCGCGTTCACTTCTCTCGGCGACGCCGGGAACGGCTGGGGCCGCTATTACAAGAACGTAACGGTGCCCGCGGGCAAGCAGAGAGGGCAGATCTACATCCAGATGGAACAGTGGCCGGACAGCGCCACAACGACCTGGCAGGTCGCCGATATGGCGGTGCTCGATCCGTCGACCGTAACCGATCTGTATTATACCGCGAACTGGCAGCCGAACACGTACACGATCCGTTTCAACGCGGGCGGCGCGGACTCCGGCTCGACCGCTTCCGTAAACGCGACCTATGACGCGGACGCGATGCTGACCGCGAACGGCTTTGTGAAAAAAGGGTATTCCTTCGCGGGCTGGGCGGCCTCCGCCGGCGGGGATCCCGTATACGGAAACGGCGCGACCGTGCGGAACCTGACCGCGGCGGCGAACGGTACGGTGGATCTGTTCGCGAAATGGACGGCTGATCCCTATACGCTGACCGTCAACGTGAACGGCGGCGACGCGTATACGGGCAATATCAGCGCATCGTACCATATCGGGGACACCGAGACCATCGTCGAGCCGACGCGCGCCGGATATCACTTCACCGGCTGGACGGTCAGCGCGGGCGCGCTTGAAAACGGCGTTTACACGTTTACGGATTCCGACGCGGTCCTGACCGCGAACTGGGAGATCAACACTTATACCGTGACCTTTGTCGATGGTTATACGAACGGGACGATCGGGACCGATACCGTGGACCACGGCGCGGCGGCGAACGCGCCGGACGCTCCCGCGTATCATCCGATCGCGGGCGACAACGAAAAGCATATGAGATTCTCCGGCTGGGATAGAGCGTTCGATAACGTCACCGGCGCGCTGACCGTGACCGCGCAGTATGTTGAGGAAGCGCACGACGCGTGGGGCGCCTACACGAACGACGGCGAGACGCACAGCCGCACCTGTGAACACTGCGGCTACGTCGAGACCGAGGCGCACGGCTACGCGTTCGATTCTTTCGTCTGGAGCGCGGACGGCGCGACCGCGCAGGCGAAGCTGGTCTGCGACAAGGACGAGACGCATATCAAGCTCGTCGACGCGAGCATGAGCAGCGTCCGCCATGACGCGGCCTGCGAAGCGGACGCGTATACGGTCTATACCGCAGCATACGACGGGCATACCGAAGAGAACACGGTGACCCATGAGAACACCGCGACCGGGCACGCCTACGCGCTGACCGGCTGGGCGTGGAACGCCGACCATACTTCCGCGACGGCGACCTTCACCTGCGGCAACGACCCCGAACACATCGAGACCGTGACCGACGACGAGATCGAGACGATCCCGGTCAGTTCGCAGGGCTGCGAGACCGACGAGGTCGTGAAGTACAGAGCTGCCGTCACGTTTGAGGGCGTGGAATACACCGACACGACCGACGGGATCAAGCTTGCCGACCGCACCGGGCACGCCTACGCGCTGACCGGTTGGGAGTGGAACGAAGATCACACTTTCGCGACCGCGACCTTCACCTGCGGGAATCATTCCGAGCATAACGAGACCGTGACGGATGAAGAGATCGAGACGATCCCTGTCAGTGCGCAGGGCTGTGAGACCGACGAGATCGTGAAATACAAAGCCGCCGTCACGTTTGAGGGCGTGGAATATACCGACACGACCGACGAGATCAAGCTCGCCGACCGCACCGGGCACGATTACGCGCTGACCGGCTGGGAATGGAACGCCGACCACACCAAAGCGACGGCGACCTTCACCTGCGGCAACGATCCCGAACACGTGGAGACCGTCACGGACAATGAGATCGAAGTGGAAACGGTCAGCGATCGGACCTGCGTCGCTGCGCAAATCGAAACCTACACCGCGAGCGTCGAGTTCGAAGGCGTGACCTATACGGATAAAGTCGAGAACTTCACCGTCGCCGGGCCCACCGGGATCCATACGCCCGTGAAGACCGATGCGAAGGCCTCCACCTGCACCGAAAAGGGTAATATCGAATATTACACCTGCTCGGTCTGCGGGAAGATCTTCAAAGAGGAAGCCTGCGAGAACGAGATCACGGCGGCGCAGACGGTCCTCAACTTCGACTACACGAACCACAGCACCGAAGAGACCGTGACGAAGAACGCGAAAGCGGCGACCTGCACCGACGACGGCAACACCGGTGATATCTACTGCAAAGCCTGCGATCATCTGATCGAAACGGGAGAGGCGATCCCGAGCGCGGGCGCGGAGCACGTGTTC
>JAFRTA010000088.1 GCA_017427315.1 Clostridia bacterium | reverse complement strand
CGCTCCGCGACAAATCAGTAGTTATATTCTCATTATACCACCTTTTTTTAAAATATTATTCCCGATAGGAACAATCGCCCTTGACGGATCAGAAAATTCATTATATACTCATTTTATATATAAAAAAGGAATGATCCCATGCTTCCGGTTTCTTCATTTTTTACCAAAATCCTCGCATACGTCACCTTCTTTTTTCTCCTGATCGGCGCGGCATTCGGCGGGGAAAAGATCGATCTTTCCGATCTTCCGGTATCGGCGGATGCGTCCTGCGCAGAGGAAGCGTACCCGCAGCGGTATAAAAAAACGCTGCGCTCCCCCGCGCTCGGAGCGTTCGCAAAGCGCGTCGACGGCAGCCGCTCGCAGCCGATTCCCGGCATTCGATATACCGCGGTAACGGTCGACGGCGGCGGGATCTCCCTCTGCGACGCGATGACCGCGCAGGGCGTGTGCCTCGCGGGCGAAGACGGGGAGTATCTTCTGATTTCCGCCTACTGCAACGACGAAGCGCTTGAAAACTCCGCGTATCACAAGGATATCGACGGCAAACACGAGTCGGTGATCTACGTGCTCGACGCCGCGGACGAAACGCTGCTCACGACCGCGACGGTCGACAGCTACAGCGACAGCGCGAGGGCGAACAAAACCGGCGCGCCTCCCCACGCGGGCGGCATCGCGTACGACGGGACGCACCTCTGGATCGCGAAGACCAACGGCGTTCTCGCCGTGGAGTTCGCGCAGCTTGAATCGCTCATTCAAAACGGCGAAAAGACCGGGCGCGTCACCTGCGTCGCCGCGAAAGAGACGTTCGTCGGCGCCGACGGCGAACCCGTCGAAGAATTCTGCTCCGACGAGGCGATCAGCGCGTTTAAACTCGACGCCCGCGCTTCTTTCGTCTCGGTCTGCAGCGGCCTGCTTCTCGTCGGCGAATATCAGACCGGCGGCGAAGCGGCGCTCGCCGCCTATCGGACGGAATTCGCGGACGGCAGACTGACCATGACCGAAGCATTCCGCGCGCCGCTGCCGCTGCACGCCCAGGGCGCGTATCTTCTCGAACGGAACGGCAGGACGTATCTTTTCGTCACCGTATCCGCCGGCAACGTCGAGCCCGGGACGCTTTTCGTTTACAGGCTGTCGGTCGACGGGGGCGAGGCGAAGACCGGCGACCCCGTCGCGCTTCTCGCCCTGCCGAACCTTTGCGAGGATCTCGACTTCCGCGACGGAAGGCTTTATATCTGCTATGAATCCGCGGCGAACGTCTATTACGCGTGGAAAAAACCCGCGGACCGCACCGTTTTTCCCTGCGACCGCATCACCGCGATCGACGTCGACGGCCTGTTTTGATTGAGCCGGAAGGAGAACGCCTATGAACGTCAAGACACAAGCAGCCGATCTGCTCGGCAAGGTCCGCCGCTACTGGCGCACGCCCCCCGAGGGACGCTACATGACTTATAAGGAGATCCTGTCTCTCTCCTTCGGCGGCAACGGCGTGCGGGTGATCACCTATTATCTGCTCAGCCTGATGGTTTCGGTCGGCAACGCCTTCATCGGCAACACGATTGGCATCCCGCCCGGGCAGATCTACGTGATCTGGCTGATCAGCGTGTTTTCGAGCTTCCCGCTGACGGCGCTGCGCGCGCGCATGATCGACACCACCCGCTCGATGAAGGGCAAATACCGGCCGTATCTGCTTACGATGGGGCTGCCGACGACGGTCCTCGCGTGCCTTTACGTATGGATGCCCTATGAAAAAATGTCCCTGTTCTTCAAATGCGCGACGGTACTGGTATTCAATATCGCTTTCCAGTTTTTCTATAATTTTTACGCCGACGCGTACGACAGTCTGATCAACGTGCTCTCGCCCAACAGCATCGAGCGTTCGGACGTGCTTTCGATCCGCTCGGTGATCGAGAACCTCGCCCCGTCGATCATGAATTTCGCGGTCCCGCTGGCGGCGAAAGCCATCACCGGCGAGAATACCCTGTTCGATCTGCGCGTGTTCCGGTATATCTACCCGCCGGTCTTCGTCCTCGGCTTCCTCGTCTCGATGCTGGTCTACGTCAACACGGAGGAAAAGATCGTTCAGGCGAAGACCCACGTCGCGCATATGAAATTCCTCGACGCGCTGCGGGCGGTCGCGCGCAACAAATACTTTTGGGTGATCTCGCTCGCCGGGTGGCTCGGTTTTCTCGAGGGCGCGTTCGGCAATATCATCCAGTGGATGTATCACTATCAGGACGCCTGCACCGCGGCGCAGTATTCGGTCATCACGCTGATTTCGGGCAACGCCTCGTTCTGGCCGAACCTGATCGCGCCGTTCGCGATCCGCCGTTTCGGCAAGCAGAAGGTGCTGATCTTCTCAAACGCGCTGAATATTATTTTCATCGCGACGATGCTGCCCGTGACGCGCAATACCGGCAGCCCGTACATCATCTGGATGCTGCTGGCGTGCCTGTTCATGAACACCTTCATGACCGCGCTCGGCTCGCTGCTCACCCCCAGCGTCAACGCGGATATCCGCGATTATCAGCATTACATCACCGGCGAGCGCATCGACGGCATGTTCGCGACGGTTGGCCTGATCGGCACGGCGATCTCGCTGATGACCAGCTCGATCCTGCCGACGCTTTACGATAAGGCGGGGCTCAACGCGACCGTCGCCGCCTCTCTCGGCTACACGAACAGTTACGACGTGCTTTACAACCAGCACTATTTCGTGCGTATCTGCGGCGTGCTGATCGTCGCCTCGATCGTCGGCGCGGTGCTGAACGTGATCCCCTATTTCTTCTACGACCTCTCCGAGACGGACCAGAAGGGCATGATCGCGGTGCTGAAGATCCGCGCGATGTTCGAGGACCGGCACAACGGCACCCTGACCGACGAACGCAAAGAAGAAGCGGAGAGCATTCTCGCCGAAGCGAAGGAATACTGCGAAAAGGAGCTCTCGCTCCCGTCGAAGGCGCGCGGCAAAGAGGCGAGACGGCAGAACAAGACGGTCCGCGCGGAAAACGAAAAAGTTCTGATCGCCCGCAGAGTCAGGGACGAGATAGAAAAATACACGACGGAAGGCGGCCGTTTCCGTCTCTCCGTCGCGGAGAAGCTCGCAGCCGCCGGCCCCGACGGATACGGCTCCGTCGCGCTTCCGGATGTTGGATCCGTCAAAGCGATGCCGAAATCCACCGAACAGGAAAAAGAGAACCGCCGCCGCCTGCTGATGCTGCTCGGCGACGTCAAAGCAGCGAAAAAGGCGATGAAGAAGGATTTCCCGAACGGGATCGTGCCGTTCGACGAAGCGATCTTCGACCGTCTGTTCAAGAGCGAATACGAAAACGAGGTGCAGATCAGCGAAACGCTGAAGAAGCTGCGCGACGCGAAGGACCGCCGGGACGCGCAGAGCGCGTCGCTGATCAAGACCGACCTGCGCGCCCTGCAGAAGGCCCGCGCACAGCTCGGCAAAGACATCAAAACCGCCCAGAATGAAAGCGCGGCGTATTACCGCGCCGCAAAGCCCTTCCTCGACGCGCTGAAGACCATCCGCGAGGCGGAGGATTATGAAGCGTGCAGATTCTGATTTAACGGCGCAGCCGTTAAATCGGAATTTCGGATATCGGGGATCGGATCTCGTGGATCGTGCTTGTGAATTGTATTGTTCGTTTCTGTTGTATTCACAGTGTTGATTCTTTGATTTGAGTCGCGGTTTCGGCACGATATCCGATCCCCGATATCCGCGGAGGGCGTCAGCCCGACAAATCAGAATAAAAAGGATGAAAAACGTGAGATTCGTTTTTCATCCTTTTTATTATCTCTTTCCGTGAAGCTCCGACGGGTCACCCGAATACCTTCGCAACCGACGTATCGGCAAGAAAAGTGTTCACGTTATACATCCAGAGCACGTCCGTCACGCCCTCGGCCGCGACCACGTTTTCGATATTACCGGTAAAATACCGCGGATCGACGACGACGATCGTTTTAAAAAAGGGCGTGAGCATCGGCAGAAGACAGTTCGCATAGGAATCCTTGACGACCATCAGCACCCTGCCCGCGCGCAGCGCGGTATCGATACGCAGGAGCGAATAATTTCCGCCGAAGAAAACCTCATACTGATTTTTTTCGTCGAGCTTCGCAAGGTCGAACGCGCCGACGCTTTTTTTGTTTTCGTCGACGTAGGTCACGACGTAAGGACTCTCCCCCGCCGGAACGGTGATATAGATATTGTCCGTCGCGTTGAACAGCCCCGCGGAGGACGCCATCGTGCCGCGGAACGTATTCGATACGGGATACGAGACGTAAGGCGTCGCGCTCGTGTCGAGCGCCATCGCCGCGGCGATCTGACCGCAGGCGACGGAAGCGGCGGCGGTCGTCCAGTGGTGGTCGGTGCGGTAGTAAAGCGCCTTTCGGTCGGCGTATGATTTCAGCGGCGTGCAGAGGTCCACCGCCGCGGTGCGCGGGTCGAGCGAGGCGTATACTCTGCCGATCTGTTCGGTCTGATCCTCGCTCGGCGCGTTTGCAGGCAGCAGCTCCGGCAAAATTTCCGTCGCGTTGGGCGCGAGCGCGAAATACGAACGCAGCACCGGATGAGCCGCCGTGAACGCGTTGATCGCCGAGACGGTCGCCGCGGCGCCCGCTTCGTTCAGCGGCGTCGGTTTTTCAAAGAGAAAATGATCCCTGCCGATATATACGCCGTTGATCTCCCGCTTGCCGAAGAACAGGTCCGTTTTGGTCTTCGTCTTCACCCAGAGCGAACGCAGGAAAAACTGGTCGGAAAGCCAGCTTTCCGTATTCTCCATGAATTTTCCGTCGGCGAGCGACGAAAACGTCAGCTTCGGCGCGCCGGCGAGATAACGGTTCTCATCCTCGCTGTACGGCTTGTCCCTGCCGAGCAGCGTGAACACGCCGAACAGAACGATCAGCGCAAGCGCTGCCGCCGCCGCGTAAAACAAGGCCATTTTGCCGCCGGCGGATCGTTTTTCCGCCGTTTCGTCCGCCCCCCCGCCGTTCTGCGGCGCGGAAGCGGCTCCGTTCCGATGGTCGAAGCGCGTGTTGTCTTCCATATATCTTTTCCTTTTCCCTGCAAGTATGACGCAGTGTTGTTCCCTGAGGCGAAGATGAAATCACACAGACAGCCCCCCGTTTCCCGCTTCGTCAGAATCGGAAATACAGGAACGGGTTGTATGTTTCGCTGATCATAAAGATCACGCAGACGAGCAGAAGCAGCGGATAGGCGGCGACCTTCGCGCGGTCGAGCGTTTTTTGATCGACGCGCGCAAGCAGCCTTTTATAAACCGGCGTCGCGCAGAACGCCGCGGGCAGCAGGACAAGGAGATTCGAGCCCAGCAGGAAAACCGCCTCTTTGTCCGCAAAGCCGTTTCCGGCGCCGACCATCGAGCCGATATACCGGAACGCCTCTCCCAGCGTCGGCGCGGAGAAAAACACCCAGCCGAGCATCACGACGATCAGCGTCAGCACGTGCCGCACCGGCTTCGGGATACGCGGCAGAACGTCCTTCAGCGCGTACCGCTCCGCAATCAGCAGAACGCCGTAGAACACGCCCCAGAAGATGAAATTCCACGCCGCGCCGTGCCACAGGCCCGTCAGCAGCCAGACGATCATCAGGTTGAGGATCGTGCGTCCCGCGCCGCGGCGGTTGCCGCCGAGCGGGATATATACGTATTCGCGGAACCAGGTCGAAAGCGAGATATGCCAGCGCGTCCAGAAATCCCGGATCGATCCGGCGATATACGGATAGTTGAAGTTCTCGTTGAACCGGAACCCGAACATCGCCCCCAGCCCGATCGCCATATCGGAATATCCGCTGAAATCGAAGTAGATCTGCAGCGTATAGCAGAAAATCCCGAGCCACGCGGTCATTGCGCTGATCTCGCCCGCGGGATGCGCCTGCACCGCAGAATAGACCGCGCCGAGCGTATTGGCGAACAGCAGCTTTTTCGCAAGACCGACGGTGAAGCGCGTCATGCCCCTCGAGAACTTGTAAAGGCTTTCCTTCCTGTGCCCAAGCTGCAGGGCGATATCCTTGTACTTTACGATGGGCCCCGCGATGAGCTGCGGGAAGAACGAGATATAAAGCGCGAAGGGAATGAACTTTTTCTGCAGGCCCGCTTCGCCGCGATACAGGTCGATAACATAAGACATGCTCTGGAAGGTATAGAACGAGATGCCGATCGGCAGCGGCAGCGTCGGAACGCGCAGCTCGGTATGCAGCAGCGCGCCGACGTTTTCGACGACGAAGCCCGCGTATTTGAAGAACGCCAGCACCGCGACGTTGAATACCACGGCGCGGATCAGCGCGTTTTTCGCCTGCCGGTCCCTCCCGTTTTTTTTCGCTTCGTCGATCTCTCTGCCGGCGAAATAGTTGAACGTGACGCTCAAAAGCATCAGAACGATATAGACCGGTTCGCCCCAGGCGTAAAACACCAGGCTCGTGAGCAGAAGGATGACGTTTTTCACCGTCATGCTTTTCGTCAGCGCGCCGCCGAGCCCGTAGTACGCAATCAGCACCGCAGGCAGAAATACGATTAAAAACGTGACCGAACTGAATACCATTGCTTTCCCCGCAATTCTGCAAAATATCTTTGCCGTCCGCGCCGTTACAGCGCTTTTTTGAACGCGTCGTAAACGTCGCCGGCGTTCGTCCCCGTACAGTAGAACACCGTGTTGCCCTTGACCTCGACGATGCTTTTCTGCAGAAGGGAATACTGGTCCGGCGCGTAGTTTTTATAAAGCTCCGCCTGTTCTTTTACGCGGCGCTCCACAGCCTGTTTGATTTCCGGCGCGTCGGATTTGTCGTTCACCTTGACGATCAGGATCTCCGACACGTTCATGATATCCTCGTTTTCATAATACAGAACGCCCTCGGTGAGCGTCAAATCGAAGCCGAACGCGGCGGCGGCCTCCGGCGCGGTCCGCTCGACGAGCGGCGTCGCCTCGGAAAGCTTCGTCACGGGCGCGGTCAGCTCCCGCACGCTTTTCCCGGTCCCCCCGGAGGAGAACACCAGCATCAGGACCACGAACACCGCCAGCGCGGCGACGCAGATCCATTCATACAATCGATATTGATTCTTTAACACGTCAAGACACGACCTCCGTGTATCGATTTCGGTCCGTTACCCTACGAGCTGTGTGAGGATATACGGCAGATACTGCTCGGTATAATACGACTTGATCGGATGGATGCCGTCCGCGTCGTAATAATTCTTTTCGTAAGAATTCCATACGGCGTTATAGTCGAGGAACGGTACGCCGAGCTCCGCCGCCATCTGCTGCAGAAGCTCGTTATAGCGGGGGATGTTCACGAGATACGGCTCTTTCTTGAACGAGAACTCCTTTACCGGAAAGATGCAGTCGACGTAGATCTTCGTATACGGCAGACGCTGCTGCACGTTCTGTATGGCGCTCTTATACGAGGCGATGAAGCTCTGCGCCTGCGATTCGGACTCGACGACCTCGTTCTCACCGTAATGCAGGATCAGATACGCGGGATTCGCCGCGACGAGATCGTCGGCGATCTTGTTGAGATAATTCGCGCCGGCGCTGATCTCCGCCAGGACCTGCGACTTGTCGAGAACGTTGTATTCCCAGATCGCCTTGACGATGCTGTCGCCGGAAATGATAATGTCTTTAAAAGCGGGGCGGAAATTGCCCGTCTGCAGGACCTCGGCGTATCTGCCGACCGCGGGATATCCCCCCGCGGGAACGGCGACCGTGATCACGCCTTCGGCGGACGGCGCCGCGGCGGGAACCGTGCCTGCGGGAACCGCGTCGCCGGACGCCGTCGCCGGGGGGACGGTCGCCGCCGGGGCAAGCCCGCCGTTCTGCCGAATCGAATTTTCGACCGCGTTCGCGTCGGCTGTTTCCAGCGAGGAAAGATAGGAAAGCCCCTGCGAGGTATCGGTCTTTTCGGCTTTTTTCGGAATCAGCATCACGCCGAGCCGAATCGCCAGCGCTGCGATCACGACCGCAAACGCGAGAATCAGAATTTTGATTTTTTTCATAAACGACCTCCGCGGGGTCCGCCGCGGAAACGCGTCGGAACCGACCGCCGTTGATTGATATACGTGCGTCTGCCGTGCGCGGAACGGATTACGAACGGTTCGGCAGATCGTGCTCTTTGATAAATTTCACGGTCTCGTCCACGGTCGTGAACGCGAGAGCGACGACGGTGTCCGCGCCGCCGTAATAGATCGCGATCCTGCCGGTCTCGGCGTCGGTCAGCGCTGCGCAGGGGAAGACCACGTTCGGCACGTCGCCCACGTACTCGTAATCCCGGTGCGGCGCCAGAAGGAAGCTGTCCGCCCGGTGCAGGACCTTCCACGGCTCGTCCCGGTCGAGGATCGCCGCGCCCATGGCGTAGGTAAAGCCGTTGCAGCTCGTGAGCACGCCGTGATAGAACAGCAGCCAGCCCTCGTCGGTCTCGATGGGCGTCGGGCCCGCGCCGATCTTGGTGCTCTCCCAGTTCTTCACCGGCTGCATCACAAAGCGGTATTTGCCCCAATAAGTCAGATCGGGGCTCTGCTGCAGAAAGATATCGCCGTAGGGCGTGTGCCCTCTGTCGCAGGGACGGATCAGAAGAACATATTCATCCCTGATTTTGCGAGGGAACAGCACGCCGTTGCGCGCGACCGGATAACAGGCGTCCTCCAGCTGCGTCCAGGTTTCGAAATCCGTCGTATACGCGATCCCGATCGTCGTGCCGTGCGGCGTCAGATTGACCCAGGAGAGATAATATTTTCCGTCGATCTCGCAAAGCCGCGGATCGTAACCGCGAAAAATGACCTTTTCCTCCAGCCTCCAGCGGATCGCGTCGTCGCTGTACCCGACGACGAGGGTATGGTCGCGGGTGATCGTATCCACGCGGAACACCCCCGCAAAGCCGCCTTTATACGGGACGACCGCGGAATTGAAGATACTGTTCGCCTCGAACAGGTCGTCGCGCGTGATGATGGGATTGCCGTCGTAACGCCAGACGGGATAACGGTATCCCGCGGGCTTCTCCTGCCAGGGGATATTCGGCAGTGCATTGCCGATGATTTTCGGCATAACGTCACCTCATTTATAGTATACCTGCTTGGTCTCCGTCGTCGGCTCCATCGTGATATGCACGCCGAGCTTCTTGAATGCCGTCTCGTCTGCGGAAGCGAGAATGACCGAGGAATGCGCCTCGAGCCCGTCAAGCTTCGGGAGCTGCTCGATCGCCTTTTTCGCGTCGGAATCGGTGACCGCGCAGATCGAGAGCGCAATCAGGACCTCGTCGATATGCAGGCGCGGGTTGCGGTTGCCCATGTGGTTGATTTTCAGGTCCTGGATCGGCTCGATGACCTCGGGAGAGAGCAGCAGCTTTTCATCCGGGATGCCCGCAAAATACTTGAGCGTATTCAGAAGCATCGCCGAAGCCGCGCCGATCAGGGGCGAGGTCTTGCCGGTGATGATCCTGCCGTCGGGCAGCTCGATCGCGGCGGCGGGCGCGCCCGTGGCGTCCGCTTTCACGAGAGCTGCGCTGACGGTGCGCCGGTCGTCGACGGAAAGATTCAGCGAATTCATCAGGATCTCGATGCGGTGCACGACGCTCGCGTCGCACAGACCGAGCTTGAGCTGTACCGCGCTCTCGTAATAGCGGCGGATGATCTCCTGCTTCGCGGCGGCGCAGACGACCTCGTCGTCGATGATGCAGTTGCCCGCCATATTCACGCCCATATCCGTCGGCGAAGCGTAGATCGGCTCGCCCATGATCTTCGTCAGCATCGCGTTGACCACGGGGAACATCTCCACGTCGCGGTTGTAATTGACGGTCAGCTCGCCGTAGGTCTCCAGATGGAACGGGTCGATCATATTCACGTCGTTCAGGTCGGCGGTCGCCGCCTCGTACGCCACGTTGACCGGGTGCTTGAGCGGCAGGTTCCAGATCGGGAAGGTCTCAAACTTCGCGTAACCCGCCTTGTTGCCGCGCTTATGCTCGTGATAGAGCTGCGACAGGCAGGTAGCGAGCTTGCCGCTGCCGGGGCCGGGCGCGGTGACGACCACCAGAGAGCGTTTCGTCTCGATGAAATCGTTCTTCCCGTAGCCCTCGTCGCTGACGATCAGGGGGATATTGGTCGGATAATCGGGGATGATATAATGCCGGTAGGTCTTGATGCCCAGCTTTTCCAGCCGTTTCTGGAACATCACCGCCGCGTGCTGCTCCGCGAAATGGGTGATGCACACGCTGCCCACGTAAAGCCCGAAGCTGCGGAACGCGTCGATCAGCCGCAGGCAGTCCGCGTCGTAGGTGATGCCGAGGTCGCCCCGGCGCTTGCTCTTCTCGATATCGTCGGCGCTGATGACGATCACGATCTCCGCCTCGTCCCGCAGCTCGCAGAGCATACGGATCTTGCTGTCGGGCTGAAAGCCGGGCAGCACGCGGGAGGCGTGATAGTCGTCGAAGAGCTTTCCGCCGAATTCAAGGTAAAGCTTTTCGCCGAATTTTGAAATCCGCTCCTTGATGTGCTGCGACTGCATTTCAAGATATTTGTTGTTGTCAAAACCGAGTTTCACTGACGATCCCTCTCTTCTTCTCTATAAATATTATTTCAATGTTAAAGTATAGCACAAATACGCAGGGGTTGTCTATATTTTTTCGTCAAATTCTGATTTGTCGCGGAGCGACAAATCAGAATTTACAGACTCGAGACTCAAGACCCGAGACCCAAGATACAGACTTAAAGTCTGTGCGACTTGGTAAAAACTGAGATAAACCGCGGCTTTTTTATCGTTATCTTGCGTAGATTTCAGCACCTCGGGACTCGGG
>JAFRTA010000087.1 GCA_017427315.1 Clostridia bacterium | reverse complement strand
TCCCGGTGGTTGTTGTTTGCCGGTTGCTCGTTGCTTGTTGCCGGTTGTTGGTTGCTCGTTGCTTGTTGCTCGTTGCTTGTTGCCGGTTGTAGGTCGTAGGGGGCGGGCATGACCGCCCGTTTTGCTGCCGGAAGCCGACAGCTATTCAAAATCTACCACATCAAAATGAAATATGCAATAGCTTCTTGATTTTTTATTCAATTGTATAGTAAAATAACTCCGGGTGATGTTTTATGAGAATTTACAGCGTCGGTTCTCTCAATATCGATTATTTTTATTCCGTACCGCATTTCGTGCGCGCGGGGGAGACGCTCCCGAGCGCGAAGCTGGATATCCTGCCCGGCGGCAAGGGGCTCAACCAGGCGGTCGCGCTGATCCGCGCGGGCGCGGACGTCGTGCCCTGCGGACTCGTCGGGAACGACGGGGAAATGCTGCTTGACGTGCTGAAAAGCGTCGGCGCGAAGACGGACCGTGTTATAAAAAAAGATATGTCCTCGGGTCACGCGATCATTCAGGTCGATCCCGCGGGGCAGAACGGTATCATCGTGTTTCACGGCGCGAATTTCGCCTATGACGAGGCGTATTTCCGCAAGGTCCTCGCGGACGCGGAGCCCGGCGACGCGGTGCTTTTGCAGAACGAGATCAACGACGTGGGGCTCTGTATGACGGTCGCAAAGGAAAAGGGGATGCGCGTGATATTCAACCCCTCGCCGTTTGACAATAGTATATTTGAACTGCCGCTTGAAAAAGTCGATCTGTTCCTGTGCAACGAGATCGAAGGCGCGGCAATGACCGGCAAGACGGCCCCTGACGATATCCTGACGGTATTGTGTGAAAATTACCCGAATGCGGATGCGCTGCTGACCCTCGGCGGCGCGGGCGCGGTCTACCGTGACAAAACGGGCGTATTCAGGCACGGCGTATTCAAGGTCGACGTCGTCGACACCACCGGCGCGGGCGACACGTTCACGGGCTTCTTCCTCGCCGCGCTGAACGGGGGGAGCGCCCCTGCGGACGCGCTGCGCACGGCGTCCGCCGCCTCCGCGATCGTCGTCTCGCGCATCGGCGCGGCGCTGTCGATCCCGACGGCGGAGGAAGTAAAGGAGTTTCTTGCATGAACGCTTTTTTCTCCGCGCTTTTAAGCGCGCTGATCTCCGTATTCTGCTTTTTCTTTCCGCCGACGGTCACCTTCGACGCGTCGGATCTGACGGGCGAGGTCAAGGGCGGCGCGTCCGGGTTCCTTTACGGGATCGCCGAGGATGGCGTGCCCTCTGCGGATATGACCGAGTCGCTGCGCATCACGTCCGTATCCGCAAAAACCGCGGACGGTCTGCAGCACCCGGTCGGCGACGTCGCACATATCGCGCCGCAGCTGCTTGAAAACGGCGCGGTCGACTGCATCGTCGTGTACCTGCAGGACGTCTACGCCACATGGTATTACGACGACGCGGCGATCACGGAGATGAAGAAGAACGGGACCTATCAATGGCGCGACTACGTCGAGACCGTCTTTTTCCCGCAGGTCCGCGAAACGGTGGAAAAGATGAAGGACGCGCCGTACGCCGATAAACTCATCTATTGCCCGTATAACGAATGCGACAACGGCGTGTGGTTCGGCGAGTGGAACGACGACGGAAACGGCGGCGGGTGGCACGGCTTCGGCGACGGGGGACGGCAGGACTTTTACGAAGCGTGGCGGCTCACCTGCGAATACGTCAGGCAGATCGACCCGGACGCCCGCTTCGGCGGCCCCGGATATATGGAGTACAGCGCCGAAAAGCTCGACGGATTCTTCGCATACTGCGCCCGGAACGGCTGTATGCCCGACGCGCTGATCTACCACGAGCTGCAGGACCGTTCGGTCTACGACTGGCAGGCGCACGTGCGCGAGCTGCATGAGATCGAGGCGAAATACGGCGTTGCCGAGGACCTGCCCGTGATCGTGACCGAATACGGCAGGATGCAGGATAACGGCGACCCCTGCGAAATGACGAAATACATCGTGCAGATCGAGAACACGAAGGTTTACGGCGAGCAGGCGTACTGGCTGCTTGCGAATAACCTGAGCAGCACCTGCGCGGATTACAATACGCCCAACAGCGCATGGTGGGCTTACCGCCGGTACGCCGTGATGCGCGGGCAGACGATGGCGGCGAAGATCTTCGACCCGACGCATTCCGATATGGGCAAGGCGCTCAAAGAAAAAAGGGAGCTGCGCTATCAGGAATTCATGGCGGTCGGCTCTCTCACCGACGAAAAGGACCGGATCGACGTGCTCGCCGCCGGGGCGGACTACGACGGAAAAATAAAGATCAAAGGGCTGAAAGAGACCGTCCTGTACGGCGAACTTGTGAAGATCACCGTGGAACGGGCGGCGTATCAGGGGCTCGCGGGGGAGGTCTTCGCGCCGGAGCCTGTGACGTCGTATACGCAGAAATGCGGTTCCTGCATCTCGGTGGATCTGCGCGGCATGGACCGCGCTTCCGCATATTTCATCCGCATCGAAAAAGCGGATGAAAAAGAAACGAAATCCGTCAATAAAAATCTGTATGACAGATATGAATTTGAACGCGGGACCCTGCTCGGCAGCGCTTATACCTACGACAGCGCCTACGCGACCACGGGCGAGATAAACGGCATGGTCGGCGGCATGGAAAACGAGGGCGACGGCGTGGAGCTGAAAATCAAGGTCCCGGCGGAGGGCGAATACGAGCTGAAATTCATTTACGGAAAAGCGGCGGACGGTCTGTCGGTGGAGGAACGCCGGGACGCGAAGGTCGATTTCAGCCTGAACGGAGCGCAGCGCGTCCTGTCGCTGCCGAACACCGTGCGCAGCGAATACACCTCCGCGCTGACGTTCACGGGGCATCTTGAAAAAGGGATGAACACGCTGCGTTTTACCCACAACGACGGCACTTACGTTCTGGATTCGCTTCTTCTGCGCAGGGCGGAAACGCCGGACGGGATATACTTTGAAACAGTCCCGGATGGAACCGGGAGATATCTCGCCGTCGCGCCCGCGGACGGGTATTATCTTCTGAACGGCGGGAGCGACGTATTCCTGAAGCGCGGCGTAAATTTTATCGGCGAGGCGATCTCGTCTTTGTCGGTATCGTCAAAAGAGCCTCCGGAGCCCGTCGGGGCGGCGGAAATGACGCTTTCCGGCGCGGCGCGGCTCGTTGACGACGACGGGGAAACCGCGTATATCGACGGTATTTCTTCCGCGGGCGGCGAAGCGTCGTTCTCCGTGACCGCCGAAAAAGCGGGGAAATACCATATCGTGCTGTGTTACGCCACGGGACGGGAAAACGGCGCGCACGCCTATAATATCGACCTCGTCGAGGACCTCGTCACCGTGAGCGTGAACGGCGAAAAGCAGAAGAACGTGTACTGCCGCAATACCTGCAGCTTCTATTCCTATACCACGGTCGCCTTTGCGGTCGACCTGCCCGCAGGGGAGAGCGAGATCACCCTGACGAGCGACGGCGCACCGGGCTTCAACGGCGGCGAGACCTTCGCCCCCCGGATCGCGTGGGCGGGTAAATTCTGATTTAACGGCGGTGCCGGTAAATCAGAATTTACAGACTCGAGACTCAAGACCCGAGACCCAAGATACCGACTTAAAGTCTGTGCGGCGTGGTAAAAACAGAGCTAAACCGCGGCTTTTTATCGTTATCCTGCGCAGATTTCAGCACCTCGGGACTCGGGTCTCGGTACTCGGGACTTAAATTCTGATTTGCGGGGCGTAAACGCCCCGACAAATCAGAATTTATATCTCTTGACATTCCCTCAAAAATCGTTATAATAATCCTGCATTGCATCCGCAGGGGAAAATCCTTCCCCGGAGGCGCGGCGCGTTGTGTTTGGCGTTATGCGTGTCTATGGAGCAGTAGCAGAAAGGAAAACAGAATATGGAAACAAACACAAAACGGCGGGTCGTCCCGCTTGTGATGACGGGGCTTCTGACCGCCCTCGTCGCGGTGCTGCAGCTCGTCAGCTCCGGCATCCGCTTCGGACCGTTCTCGATCACCCTGACGCTCGTGCCGATCGTCGTCGGCGCGGCGCTCTACGGTAAATGGGCGGGCGCGTGGCTCGGTGCGGCGTTCGGCGTCGTCGTCCTGCTGCAGCCCGATACCGCGGCGTTCTATCAAGTGAGCATCCCCGGGACGATCATCACGGTCATGGCAAAGGGCATTCTTGCCGGCTTCGTTTCCGGACTTGTCTATGAAGTCCTGAAAAAGAAAAACGATACGGCGGCGACGTTCGTTGCGGGCGCGCTGACCCCCATCGTCAACACCGGCGTTTTCGTGCTCGGGTGCTTCGCGTTCTTCATGGACACCCTCAGAGAATGGGCGGGCGGACAGAACGTGTTCGCGTATATCTTCCTTTCGATGATCGGCGTGAATTTCCTCATCGAGCTGGGCGTGAATATCGTCCTCGGCCCCACGATCGCAAAGATCATCAAGCTCGGCAGAAAAAACAGAGTATAAAAATTATTGCGGATCGACCCATCGCGGGCCGGTCCGTTTTTTGCGCGGATCGTCCGGTTCTTTATCGTTTTGTC
>JAFRTA010000086.1 GCA_017427315.1 Clostridia bacterium | reverse complement strand
GCCGCCCTCGACGAGTACGCCGTACGCCACAGTATCGTCAAGAATATCCTCATTGCCGTCGATCTTCAGGTCGACGTCTTTTGCGTAGATCTTCGCGCCGTTGTGGTCGCCGGTAATCGCAACGTTATCAATGAAATGCAGCGTGTTGTCCACCGGGTCGAAGGAGATCTTCGCATCGCCCTGCACGTCGTCCATATTATCCATCGTGATCTCCGTACTGCCGACGAATACGTTGAAGGATATATTATCGGTGCGGATCTTCACGATGGGCGCTTTTTCCTCATAAAGCGTCACGACGGTTTTTTTCTCGCTGTCGATCTTGCCGTGCATCGGCTCGGTGAGGTAGAGAGAAGATTCGATCGAGAGATTCCCTTCTTCGCTCATGACAGCGTCCGTCGCGCCTTCGGCGTCGATGTTCGCTTTGTTGAAATACAGCTCTTTTTCGGCGCAGATGCCGTATTTTCCGCCCTTTGCAGTCACTTTTGCGGCATTGTCAAAGAGCAGGTTCCCCTTGATATGGATCGCGTCGTTTTCTGTGCTTGTCAGCGCTGAAGTGCCGTCCCTGAATACCGCGTCGCTGTTCGAGCCGAGCGCATAGCCTTTCTGCGCCTCCGCGGAGAGATTCGTCATATCCAGCGAGATCTTGCCGTTCGCAAAGACGGCGGAGCCGTTAGATTTGGCCTTGACCGTTCCGTTGATCGCGGAAAGCTTACCGTTCGCCGCGCACAGCGCGTAGGACTCGGCGTCCTCGGACGTCGCGGTCGCGCTGAGCTCGCCGCCGCCCAGATAGAAGTCGCTGTCCGCAATCAGGATTCCGTTCGCGCCTTCCGCGATCACCTCGCCGGCTGCCATCGTCATGCCGCTGTCGCCCACGTTGATCGCCGCGCCGTCGGCGCCGTATGCCTCAAGACGCCCGTCGTTCACCGTGACTCTTCTTGCCTTGACGCCGTCGGTTTTGCCCTTGAGCACTGCGGTGCCGTTGAAAACAAAGTCTCCGTCCGCGCAGTCGACAGCCGCTCCCTGCTCGGATTCGGCGTTCAGCGTGCAGCTTTCCACGATCACGGATTCGTCCCCGGAGCGGATCGCCGCGGCGGTCTTGCTCTTCGCGTCCACGTGGCTGTCCTTCAGCGCGATCCCCTTCAGGGCGAAGATCCCGTGCTCGTTGCCGTCCGCGTTCAGGGTCGCGCCGTGATCGATCTCAAACGTACCGTTGTTGACGTAAACGGCGCGTTCTTCCGCGCCCGTCGCGGTCACGATGCCGCCGCCGATGTACACCTTGCCGTCTTCGCTGTAGATGCCGCAGGTGCCGCCCGTCGCGGTGACGTCGTCGCCGTCGATCACGCAGTCATAAGATGTGTAAATCCCTTCGTAATCCTCGCCCTCGGCGACGACCTTTCCCTCTTCTATGGCAAGATTACCGCCGCAGCTGATGCCGGAGTGCTTGCCCTTCAGGGTAAAATCGCCGAACAGATCGATCGAGCCGCCGTCGGAGTTGATCCCGAAATCGGCGCCCTCAAGGGTAGCTTTGCCCCGAATGACGACGTCGATCCCGTCAATGTAGATTTTCGAGTCTTTATACGAGCCGAGAACTGTCGGCTCATTCAATATGAGCGTATGGGTCGAGGCGTCATAAACGACCGTGCCGTCCCCGTAAGGATCGTTTTTGTTCAGCTCCGTGAGCTGAAGCGAACCGACCCAGACTTTATATTTTTCGATGGGCTTGCCGATCTGAACGGTCTTCGCTTCATACCCTTCCGCATTCTTGATTTTTGAGCCGTCAAGCGTGCCGCCCTCCGGCAGGTTGATCACAAGCGCGGAATCGATCGTGACCGCGCCGTTCACGTGGAACGCCGCGTCGCTCGGACCTTCCGCGAACAGGGTACCGCTGTTGATATCGCATTTGCCCGCGACGCCGAAGCCGTTGATCTGGCCTCTGCCCCGGACGTCGGCGTTGTCCTGCGAATAATCGCCGGCAATGCCGAAGCCGTACCACGCCTTGTCCGCAGAGACGGAACCGCCTGTGATCGTACAGTTCTTCTTCGCATAGATCGCGGTGTGTCCGCCTCTGACGTCTAACGTACCGTTCGCACCGAAATTATCGCCGCAATAAATACCGTAGCCGTAATCGGTCGTGTTCTTTTCGCGTTCTCTGGTGCATACGGCGGTAACGACGGCGTCATTGACCGCAGCAAAGCTGCTCAGCGCCCAGATGCCGGCTTTCTCGCCGGTCGCGCTGACCTCACCTTCGATATAAACCTCGCCGGTCTTCGCATACATCCCGATGCTGTCGTCGGCGGAGGCAACGGCGCGGACCTTGCCCCCGAGAACATTCACCTCCGTCTCGGCCTTGATGCCGTAGACCGAGCCGACGGCGATCACGTCCTTGTCTTTGCAGTTGATCTTGACGCTGCCGGTTTTCGATTCGATCCCGCTGCCGGATTCGCTCGTCACGGTAAGGGCGCAGTTTTCGATTTTGATATCGCCCTCAGCGTAAACGGCGGCCGTCTTTCCGATAAAAGCAAAGGACGACGGGTCGCCGGAGGAATCGCCGAGCGTCAGACTGCCGCCGGTGACTTTTACGCCGTAATCCCCACTCTTTGTATATGAGATCGTACCGACGATCTTCAGATCACCCTTGGCCATGATCGTGCAGCCGCCCGTCCCGGAGGTGATCGTCGGGTTGTCAAGGGTCAGCGTGTGCGTCACCGGGTCGTATTTCGCCGACCCGCCGTCGTGCATAATATCGTTTTTCGTGACGGAATCGGCGCGCCATTTGCCGACGTATAAGTCATAGTAATCCAAAGCGTTTGCTGTGATCAATGCCGCAGGGAAGATCCCGAGCGCCATTACCAGCGTGAGCAAAACGCTTATCAGTCGCATACATTTCTTCATGATTCTGCCTCCTTTAACAAATTAAATATGCTTGTGCGGTTTTGTAACTGATTTCTGTGAACACCGGAACGAACAGAAATCTCTTTACTGTAATATAATATCATATAAATCAACAAAAATCAACCGTTTTCCAAGATAATTATATCCAAAAAAAACAAAAAAGCCGGTTTGAGCCGACTTTCATTATTTCATATGTTTTTTTATCGCGCATACCGCGCCTGCAGTCACCGCCGCGAGCGCCGCCGCGCCGAGCGTATACCCTTTCACATACGCCATCTCGTCGGCGTCCCAATAGTAGCGAAAAGCGCTGACGGGCGTTCTGCCGCAGAGATCCCAATAAGAGATCGTCTTTGTCTCATAGGTTCCGTTTTCGTACAGCGTGAACACGCGGACTGACCGCGCTTTCCCCGATCCGTAGCACCGGAAGGATGCCCCGCCCGTCTGGATGAAGTCGATCCCGCCGATATTTCCGACAAAGCTGTTCAGGTGATCGTGCCCCGCAACGACCGCGCGCACGTCGCCGCACCGCTTCATCGCATCGAACTGGCCGACCTGCTTTTCGCAGACGCTCGGATATTCTCCCAGAATGCCGTATACGTCGCTTTTCAGCCGATAGTATTTCCCTTCCGCGCCGATCGCGGCGTCCTTTTTATCGCATTCTTCAATCAATTCGAGCGTCTCGGGCAGCGGGATATGCTGAAACATCAGCGAGGGCACGGAAACGCCCCCGTTCGCCTCTTTCAGCTCCGCGCTCTTTTTCTCATACCATGCCGCTGTTTCCGGCGTGACGTAATGATGAGAGCGCTTTTCCGTTTTGTCATAACGCGCACTGTCGAGCATCCAGAGATTCCAGAGCATTTTCACTCCGTCTTCGGCATAGATTGGGATATTGTAAGTATCGCATTCCACCGAGGGATCTGCCTCATCAAGTCCGACGCAGTATTCGTACTCGCGGTAGATATCCGCCTGCTCTTCCTTCGTGATCAGGTTCATATCGTCGTGGTTGCCGTAAATCATGGCAAAGGGGATTTTTCTGCGCTCGATGGGATCCAGCAGTTTGATCAGCGCAGTACGCAGAGCGAGCTTCTCCCCCGCTTTGTCCTTAACGGTCAGCATCGTCCACCGGTTGCAGTCTCGCAGATGATTGCCGAGCACCTGATCGCCGGTCAGCACGACAAGATCGGGCTTCACCGTATCGTAAGCCCTGTCGAGCATGTTCAGCATCGTGCGGCGCACGAATTGCAGATCCTGCGGGTCCGCGACCTGCAGGATCGTGAATTGTTTATTCTTGAATGTCAGTTTATCTGTATAGCTCATTTTTTTTGTTTCATTTCAGACTGAAGACTTGAGACTGGAGACTGGAGACTTGAGACCTGAAGGCGAAGTCAGTGCTTCTGTTCATATCGGATATAGGTCTTTAGTCTTTAGTCTTCGGTCTTTAGTCTTTGGTCTTTAGTCTTTGGTCTTTAGTCTTTGGTCTTTAGTCTTTGGTCTTTGGTCTTTAATCTTTGGATCTATTCTTCCGCCTGAACCTCATACGCTTCGTTGATCTCGGCGGCCTTGCTCACGCGGCGGCGGTTCAGCTCGGAATACATTTCGTCGCGTTTTTCCTTATCGATGTTATATCCGAACATGGGCAGCACGCCGATGATCACGACGATCGCGGTGATGATCGTCGCCATCGAGAAGATCCATTTCTGCGCGCGTTCCGGCTGCGGCCGTTTCTCGGGATATGCGGTCTGGTCGTAGCCGATCCACTTCTTGTACATCGGCTCCAGAATGCCGTTGATCCGGTTCGGGATCTTGCCGAAGATGGTTCCGGCGACGGACAACGTCGCCTCGTTGCGGTAACCGTATTTCCACTCGATATAGTCGTTCAGCTCGTTGCCGATCTCGTTCGCGGAAATGCTCTTGACGCCCCAGAACGTGGCGTAAATGCATTCCCAGATCATCGTGACCGGCAGCATCGCCCAGCGATTCGTAAAGAACGGTTTGCCGTCCTTGTCCTTGATGAACATGCCGTAGAACCAGATCGGGATGTAGAAAGACTTGGCGAATATCTGACTTACCATATACAGGGACTTTGTGGAATACTTCTTCGCGAGGGAATTGTATTTCGCGTAGCCGAAGGGCTGGAAAAACACGGACGGGATCCCCGCAATGGTCTCGAAAGTCGTCATGAACAGCACCCAGCGGTAATAGTTGTTCGTTGAAATACCCGTGCCGAACGCGCCGAGGGAATTCGAGATCATATATGCAAGTACCGGACGGTTGGCGAACACGACCTTGATGCTCTGCCAGACGCGCGGCTTCTCGATGCTCTGATGAACCCGCTCGCGGGCGATGGTCGAATACCATGTGTTGATGATACCGGATATGATCGCCGTAAAGGGACCGACGGTCATCAGCGCGACGCCGATCATCTGCTCGCTCGACCGACCTTTGAAAATGATATCGTTGGTGATAAAGTCCAGCATGAACTCGATCACCATATCCGGCAGCCGGGCGTAGATCATGGTAAAATACTTCGAGATCGCCAGCAGCCGCCGCCGGTCGGAGGGATACGGCGTGATCGTGGACAGATAACCGCTCACGGCGATGGATTTGAACGTGGCGAACGCCTCCATCGTCATTTCGAGCAGCATGAACAGGATGAATTTCGGCAGATAGTTGAAATCGTCGATCTGCTGCTGCGAGAACATCATCGGCATCAGCCAGTAAAGCGTGGAGAAAAGCGCGTAAGGTATGCCGGAAAGGAAGAGATACGGCACGAATTTTCCCCAGCGGGTGCGGGTCTTTTCGACGATCCCGCCGATCAGCAGGTCGTCGACGATATCCCACACGCCGGCGATGCCGTTGAACAGCGCCTGCTTGTCGAGGCTGATTTTGAGGATGCTGTCGGTGAACAGGCTTTTATGTCCGTTGATATTGAAGTCGTTGTTCGCCTCGAACAGCATATAACCGATCGTCTCTTTGCGTGAGACGACGCGTCGGTCGACGTTAACGAGCTTTTCAAGCTGTTTGTTGACCTGTTCGTCGGTCCCGAAAGCTGCGAGCTGTTCGGCCTCTTGCACGGAAAACTCGTTCATACGCCCGCCTCCCCGGTCATCCTGTCATCGTCCGTGATCTTTTCTTCTTTTTTCATCGCGTCGACCTGCATTTTCGTCAGCGCGACGAGCATTTTGCGGCGGATCTGGCTCTGTGAGGCGCTCCGTTCGACATCGGCGAAGTATTCTTCGCTCGGCAGCCCGCCGATCACGCAGGGCGTATATTTCACGGGGATCTCCTTATTTATCAGGAAAAGATTCCACGCCCAGATGAAGATCTGCAGCAGGACGTAAAGGATCCCGCCGATCCCGATCTCCGCAATGATCTTATTTGCTTCGGGGAACAGAGCTCCGATCTTCGGAGAAGAGATCCAAAAACAAATGAACGCAATGACAGCCGCGCACGCCGATACGGAATAAAGCGCAACCGTTCTGCCTTTCCCGTGTCTGCCGATCGACGCGATGATCGAGATAAGACAGACGAGGATCATTACGGCGGACAACGCCAGCGCCGCGACGCTCACGCCGAACGCGCCGGCGGCGAGGATCGCGCCGATATCGTGAGACGAGACAAATTTATAAACGTCGATCACGTTCACGCCCTGCGTTTTGCCGTCGACGAACTTTTTGCACAGCGGCAGGAACAGCGCGCCGACCGGCAGAAGCGTGAATACGATGCGAAGGATCGCGAGCTTCGACCCGGCATATGCGGCTTTGCCGCGGTCGATCCTCGGCTGGAACCGCGCGTGCTCGCGCTCCGCCTTTTCGGAATCCGCGAGAAGCCGCTCGTTCGCGTTGAAATAATTCAGATTCACGCCGCATTCGGGGTATTCCGGTCGCCAGTCGAAAAACCGAAGATGCCTGCCGCGGTTGGGACAGACAGCCATAAAACTCCTCCTTCACGGCGATCATACCATAATAATAAATCGATTCGAAAAAAAAATCAATACGATGAAGGATATCATATGCAAATCAATCAAAAACGGAGATCGCGGCGAGATACTCCCGCAGCGCGTCCCAGCGGTTGATAAGAAGATATACCGCTTCGCCGTATTTTTTCGTCGAGAGCGGTTTTTCGGCGTTCGGATCGAACAGCACCGGCAGCATTCCCGCGCCGAGCGCGCCTTTTACGTCGGGGTGAAAGCCGTCGCCGCAGTACCAGCAGCGCGCGGGATCGACGCCCGCATATTTCGCCGCGGTGCGGAACAGATGCGCGTCGGGCTTCATAAACAGAATGTCTGCGCTCGTCAGACAGAATTCCATATCCGACGACGGAAGCCAACGCTTTACCGCGAGCGCGAGACTCGCTCCGCTCATCATGTTGTTGCTGATGACCGCCGCGCGGATGCCGAGCTTCTTCAGCGCGCCGAGGAACGCGGATACGCCTTCGATCGCTTCCCGCGTCGAATTGTAACGGTCGAAGAGTTCCTCCTGTTCTGTCATCGGCAGGGGCACGCGAAGACCGGTCGTCATTTCCGCATACGTGAGCACCGCGGAAAGCGGGATCTCGAGATGCGCTCCCCCGTCGCCGTTGACCGGTTCCGCATCCTCGAGGTATTCGTCCCAGAGGGCGGCAAGCGCGTCTTTATCCGCAGCGTCCGGATTTTCCGCCGCCTGCAGAAGCGCAGCGAAGCCGTCGGCGGGACGGCATTTCCCGTCGACGAACAGCGTGCCGCCGAAGTCGAAAAAGATCATTTCGGGTTTTCTATTATAGGGAATGATAATATCGCTCATGATTCCCGCCTATTTTATTCCACGGGGATGCCGTAGCTCTCAAGCATCCACCTGCCGATCTCGTACATCACGGCGATCTGCTTCTGCTGGATATACAAAGGCGGATCGGCGAGCCGGTCGGACTCCTTCACGTCACGGCGGTAATTCGGCCAGTTCGCCCTCCGCCGGAGCGTACTGCTCCCCTCGAACGTGAAATCGCCGCGGTATCCGCTTTCGATCAGCCCGCGCAGGACGTTATCGAAATTCGTCGTGCCGACCAAGGGCATAACGTGGGAATCTTCGTTTCCGTAGTTATCCTGCACATGGAGCGCGCGCAGCTCCGAGCCCATCGCAAGGATATCGTCGTACTGGTTCCTGCCCTGCACGTTGCCGTGACCGACGTCCCAGCAGATATGCAGACGCGGGATATCCGCCGTATGGATAAACTCCCGCATTTCCTTACCGGTGCGCAGATAGTATTCCGGATTCCATGCGACAGCGCTGTTTTCGATCAGCAAATCAACACCGAATTTTTCCGCTTCTTCCTCGAAAATCCGATAAAACGCGATATTCTCCCGCAGAAAATCCGTCGGCGTGCCGCCCCTCACCTCGCAGGCGTGCACCACCGTATGCGGGATGCCGAGCATCGCGCAGGCTTCGATCGATCGCTTCGTCGCCCGGATCAGCGCGTCGCGCGCCTCGCCCGGTCTGAAATGCTCGCCGTCGGGTGAATGCGCCTGACGGAAATCAAGCCCCTCATCCGCGGCGATCCGGGCGGCGTCTTCGATCTCCTTTTTCCAGCCGTCGCCGGGCGCGATCCAGGGCGAACCCTCGTAAATCACGTCGTACATCGACAGGTCAAGATGCCGGAAGCCCGTCTCCCGCATCCCCGCAACGGGCGCGGCGACGCTTCGGTCTACATAATAAGGGGCAAGGTCCCCGGTGGTTGATACAAGCTTCATATCGATCCCTCCTGCGTTCAGTGTAGCACAAGGCGCGTGATTTATCAAGAGAAAACGGAGCCCGGTCCCCGAACTCCGTTTTTTGATCATGATTGCCGGCTCCGATAATCCTCCAGCGCCGCCTTGATCGCTTCTTCCGCGAGCACCGAGCAGTGCAGCTTGTGTGCGGGCAGACCGTCGAGCGCCTCGGCGACCGCCTGATTCGTCAGCTTTTCGACCTCCTCGAGCGGTTTGCCTTTGATCATTTCCGTCGCCATTGAGCTTGACGCGATCGCGCTGCCGCATCCGAAGGTCTCAAATTTAACATCCTGAATGATCTCATCCTCAATCTTCAGGTACATTTTCATGATATCCCCGCATTTCGCGTTGCCGACCTCGCCGACGCCGTCCGCGTCCTCGATCACGCCGACGTTGCGCGGATTGCGGAAATGATCCATCACCTTTTCACTGTATAACGCCATGATAATATCCCCCTTAAAGAATAAACCGACCCTTGCCGTTCATCAGGTCGCGCCAGACCGGCGACATGCCGCGAAGATACGAGACGACCTCTTTGACGGCTTCGATGATATCATCTACCTGTTCCGCGGTCGCATCTTCGCCGAGCGTAAGCCGCAGCGAGCCGTGCGCGACGTCGTGCACGCGCCCGATCGCGAGCAGTACGTGGCTCGGATCGAGCGAGCCCGATGTACAGGCGCTGCCGGACGAGGCGCTGATCCCCTTATCGTCCAGCAGAAGGAGCAGTGACTCTCCCTCGATGCCTTCGAAGCAGAAGCTGACGTTGCCGGGCAGACGCTTTTCGGCGTCGCCGTTGAGCGCGGAATGCGGGATCTGCGAAAGCCCGTCGATCAGCCGGCCGCGCAGCGCGGTCAGGCGCGCTGCGTTCGCGCTCATGTTGTCGACGGCTTCTTTCAGCGCCGCCGCCATAGCCGCGACGCCCGCGACGTTCTCGGTGCCCGCGCGTTTACCGCGCTCCTGCGCGCCGCCCTCGATCAGATTCGACAGCAGGATGCCCTTTCTTGCATACAGGAACCCGACGCCCTTCGGTCCGTGGAATTTATGCGCCGACGCCGAGAGCATATAGATCTTCTCTTTCTTTACGTCGATCGGCAGATGTCCGACCGCCTGCACCGCGTCGGTGTGGAAATACACGCCGCGCTCCTTACAGATCGCCCCGATCTCCCCGATCGGCTGGATCGTGCCGATCTCGTTGTTCGCGTACATGACCGTTACAAGGCAGGTATCGTCCCGGATGGCCGCTGCAAGCTCTTCCGGGCGGACGATCCCGTTCTCGTGCGGGTCGAGAAGCGTTATTTCAAAGCCCTCTTTTTCGAGCTTTTTCAGCGTGTGAAGCACCGCGTGGTGTTCGATCGCCGTGGAAACGATATGTTTTTTTCCTTTCCGCGCGCCGATCACCGCAGCGGAACGGATGGCCTGATTGTCCGCCTCGCTCCCGCCCGAGGTAAAATAGATCTCGTTCGGTTCGGCGTTGATCGCCGATGCGACCGTCGCACGGGCTTCTTCCAGCGCCTCTTTCGCGCGTTGTCCGATCTCATAAAGGCTGGACGGATTCCCGTATATTTCCGTCAGGAACGGCAGCATCGCGTCAAGCGCCGTTTTACTCATTTTCGTCGTCGCCGCATTATCGGCGTAGATTTTCATATGACCTCCTCCTTTGCGGATTCATTATACGCCGTTCAACATACAAAGTCAATAGGGAAATAAGGGAGTGGGGAATTTCCGAGTTTGTCGGGCTGACGCCCTCCGCGGATATCGGGGATCGGGGATCGTGCCGAAACCGCGGCTCAAATCATAAAATTAACGCTGCGAATACGATAGAAGTTATTCATATATTGCACAAGCACGATTCACGAGATCCGATACCCGATATCCGAAATACTGATTTGCGGGGCGCAAGCGCCCCGACAAATCAGTATTTGCATTTTTTCTCACAATATAGTAAACTGTATTCATCCCCCACCACGAGGTGCGTTACATGGAATACGTAATTATCCTGCTGAAACAGATTCTGATGATGGCGATCCTGTCCGCCTGCGGGTTCCTTCTGTTCAAAACGAAGAAGATCACGCCCGAGGGCAGCAAAACGATCGCGAACATCCTCATCTATATATCGCTCCCCTGCGTGATTGTCAACAGCTTCCTTACACAGCGGACGGACGAAAAATGTCTCGGCCTTGCGGTGAGCGCGGGCGCGGCGGCGGTCCTGCTGGGCGTTTCGATGCTCGTCTCGCGGCTCGCGTTCCGCCGCGACCCGATCGCGGCGTTCGCCTGCTCGTTCTCGAACCCGGGCTTTTTCGGTATCCCGCTGATTCTCGGCGTGCTCACGGAAAGCGCCGTGTTTTACGTCGCCGCGTTTATTGCGTTTCTAAACCTTCTGCAATGGAGCTACGGCGTGTCGCTGCTGACGGGCGCAAAAGCGAAAGGGCTTGCGAAAAAAATCCTGACCTCGCCTTTTATGATCGCGACGGCGGTCGGCCTCGTGTTGTTTTTTACCCGGTTGCAGCCTCCGCAGCTCATCAGGACCGCGCTCGGGTATCTCTCCGGCCTCAATACGCCGCTCGCGATGTTCACCGTGGGAATTTATCTCGCGCAGGCGGATATCAAAAAAATGCTCGTAAACAAAAAACTGTATCTGCTTGCGGCACTGCGGCTGCTCCTGATTCCCGCGGCCAGCCTTGCGCTTCTGACGCTTCTGCCGAAAGACCTGTTCGAAATGAAGCTTGCGCTGCTGATCTGCGCCGCCTGCCCCGTGGGCTCGAACGTCGCGGTCTACGCGCAGCTTCACGACTGCGACCACGCGTATGCGGTACAGACGATCGTGATCTCGACGGTTCTGTCCGTCGTCACGATCCCCGCGCTGGTTCGCCTCGCGGCGGTCATTTGGTAAATTCTGATTTGTCGGGCTGTAGTTGCTGGTTGCTCGTTGCTCGTTGTTGGCTGCAAACCGATAGCGGGAGAGTAGCAGTCGGTTAAATAATTGATAAACGGGTAATGTCAAAACAGACCAAAACAATAAAACAATTATGCTGAATGTATCTTTGGTTTATGTCGTTTTATCTGTTTTTACTGTATAAAATATTGTTGTTTGTTCCGGTGCACTCAATGCCGGATTCATAAGCAAGCAACCAGCAACGAGCAACCAGCAACTAAATCAGAATTTGAAAGGAGCCCGTCATGTACGATTATCTCTCCCGCCCCGCGTTCCGGGAGCTCTGCGCGCGTTATCCCTCCCTGCGGGATATGGAAATCACGTTCCGCGTCGAGAACACCCGCCTTACGACCTACTGCGAGAAGACGCGCCGCGTCACGGATGAAAAGTCGGTCGTTTCCGTCTCCGGCGGCGGGAAAAAGGCGGAGCTCGTCTGTTCCGGCGAAAAAAGCGCCTTTTACGCGCTGTGCGCGCTCGCCCGCCGCGCAGAGGACGGGACGCTGCGCGACGGGGAATCCGTCTTCTCCCCCGCCTTCGCGGCGCGCGGCTATATCGAGGGCTTTTACGGAAAACCGTGGACGCGGGTACAGCGGCTCGAGACCCTGCGCGTCGCCGCGCTGCACGGGATGAACACGGTTTATTACGCGCCGAAGGACGACCCCTACCACCGCGAAAAATGGCGCGAACCATACCCCGCCGACGAGCTTGCCGCGCTGCGGGTGCTTGTGGATGAGGCGGAACAATATTACATGGATTTTTTCTGGTGCGCCGCGCCGGGACTTTCGATCCGCTATTCGGACGAGGGCGATTTCGACGCGCTGCTCGCGAAAACGCGGCAGCTATATTCGGCCGGCGTGCGCCGCTTCGGGCTGCTTCTGGACGACATTGAACCGGAACTTTCGGACGAGGCCGACCTCGCGGAATACGGCGAGACCGTGAACGCGCATATCGACCTTGTGTGCCGGTATTACGGCGCGCTGCGGGCGGTCGATCCCCGACTGCGCCTCACGGTCTGTCCGACGCTCTACCACGGACGCGGCGACGAATACTATATCGCGAAGCTCGGGCGGAATATCCCCGCCGAGGTTTCCCTGTTCTGGACCGGACGGGATATCTGCTCACGCGACCTGACCGATTTCGAAGCGCTGAAATTTATCGAAGCCACCCGGCACAAGCCGCTTTACTGGGACAATTACCCGGTCAACGACATGGCGATGTACAACGAAATGCACCTCGGGCCGCTGCTCGGGCGCGAGGGCGATTTATGGAAATACGCCGAAGGGCTGATTTGCAACTGCATGGAATACGCGGTCTGCTCGCGCATCCCCCTGATCACCGCAGCGGAATATCTTTGGGACGGCGAGGACTACGATCCCGAAGAGGCATGGCGGCGGGCGATCCGGGAGACCGTCGGCGCGGAAAACGCCGACATTTTCGCCGTATTCGCCGACCACCTGCGCACCTCGTGTCTGATGGACGAGAACTCGAAGGAGATGAACCGGCTGTTCTTCTCCCTCGAAAAACGGTACCGGGCGGGCGAAAAAGAAGCGGCGCTCGGGAGCGCCGCGGAATATATCGAAAAAATGCATCAATGTCTTGATTTTCTCCGTACGGATACGCCGATCTGCCGCGAGCTTGCAAAATGGACGGAAAAATTCGCCCTGTTTTGCGCGCTCGCCGACGCGCTGCTCGACTTCCTCGCCTGCGGCGGCGACGACCGCCGCGCCGCGCTGCGCGAAACGCTGGCAAGATACGATTCTCTGCCCGCGCGCCTCGCCGACGACGGGGATATCCGCGTGGCGCTCGG
>JAFRTA010000085.1 GCA_017427315.1 Clostridia bacterium | reverse complement strand
AGAAATACCCGCAGAACCAGGTGCGCAGCAGCTCCTTTCCGTCCGCATACTCCCCGCTCTGCGCCGTGGCGGTCTTGCCCGCCGCCGGGAACGCCGCGGGACGGGCGTTCCTGCCGCTGCCCTCGGTCACGGTTTTTTCGAGCATTTCATTCAGAAGCCCCGCCGTTTTTTCCGAAACGACCCGGCGGGACGGTTCCGGCTGCCACTCCGCGACGGAATCGCCGTTGTTGTTGAGCTGCCGCAGCAGAAGATACGGCTCGCGGTAAACGCCGCCGTCCGCGATCGCGGCGTAAACGGCGGCAAGTCGCAGCGGCGACGCGGAAAGCGCGCCTTGCCCGAACGCGAAATTCGCCAGCTCCCCCGGCGCCGAAAGCGTCTTGAAATCCGGAATCGTCCCTGCTGACGCGCCGATTCCTCCGGCAAGGAGAATCGCCTCGCCGAACCCGAATTTCTTCGCCTGCGCCAGCAGCTTTTCGCCGCCGAGCTCCTGCGCCAGCGTGATAAAATACGTGTTGCATGACTGCGCCGTCGCGCCCGCCATATCCAGCTCGCCGTGTCCCTCGTGCTTATGGCACCGGAACACCGTATCCCCCACCGTAACGGAGCCCGTGCAGACGTATTTCCGTTCGGGAGAGATCCCGTTCTCCAACGCCGCGGCGGCGGTCACGGTCTTGAAAACCGAGCCGACCGCGTAAGGCGTCAGCGCCCGGTTCAGAAACGGCGCGCCTTCCGCGTCCAGCGACGCGCCGGGATTCGCGGGAGCGAATGCGGGGAAGCTCGCGCAGGCGAGAATTTCGCCCGTGCCCGCGTCCAGAACGACGATTGCGCCGCGGTCGAGCCCGTTCGCAGACGCGGCGTCCTCACATATTCTCTGTATTTTGTCGTCAAGCGTAAGCTGAACGCCGCCCTTGGAACCGTAATTCGTTTTCACAAGGTCGATATCGTCCGTCGGAAGCGCGTTCCCCATCGCGTCCGTGCGGAATACCGCCTCCACCGTGCCGGACGCGTCGGAAAGCAGCGCGTCGAAGCTTTTTTCAATCCCGCTGACGCCTTTTCTCTCCGCGTTGACATACCCGAGAACGTGACAGGCGGAAGAATCGGCATTACGGAAATATTCGTCGAAATACTTCACGCAGCCCGCGTCCGCCCGCAGATAATACGTTTTGACGACGCAGGGCTTTTTGCCGTCGAGCTTCTGCGCCTCGACCGCCGGAAGATTGCCCGCGAGAAGCCGCCGCGCCTCGTCGCAGGGCAGCACCGCCGCGCGGTGGACCGTTTTTTGATTGACCAGCGGAATATAGTTTCTGTCGTAAATATATCCCCTGCTGCGCGCGACGACGACGCGCCGGGACGACCGTGCCGCCCCGACCTCGCCGATTCCGGAGGTCATCAGAAACGCCAGACGCGTCAGAAGCCCCGCGAAGAGAAATAAAAACACCGTCAGCATCGCAAGCATCCGTTTCATTTGCATCACCGACGACAGTATTCCCCGGAAAGCCTCCGATATAACTCCCCGCCCGGCTCCGACGTATCGGTACGGCGCCGGCGTTCGTCAAGATATTTATTGACAAACCTGCGTTTTTATAATATAATACCCCTTGTCGAATATGACTTGCCGGCGTGGCGGAACTGGCAGACGCCCGGGACTTAAAAACTCATGCGAATTGCAGAAAATAGAGACAATTTCTGAACATATCGCATCTGTTTTGTTTAAGAATGGCCGCTAAAACGCCTGTTTTTAAAACTTTTTCCGGCTGGTGACACCAAAAGTGACACCAAATTCACGCAAAAACATTCTCAGAAACATCTCATTTTTT
>JAFRTA010000084.1 GCA_017427315.1 Clostridia bacterium | reverse complement strand
GCATTATTATAACATTTTACATTCTGCTTGTCTACTCCGTTTTCACGCGGACGGAAAACGCGGTGATCAGAACAGATACATCGGTTCGGGTGAAAAGCTCTGAACAAGGCCGTCGAGCTCACGTTCGAAGTCGGCGGCGGGCATCGCAAAACACCGCTTGTATGCATCTTCCGAGGAATCCTCGCTCAAAAGATACTCCTCATATAAAAACCGTTTGAGCGTATCGAGGTCCTCCGGGTCAAGCGTCTGCGTACGCGCCTCTCCGCCGCCGTTCCGGAACCAATCCGTGCTGATCACGACCTTCTCGTTGACGACGGGAAGAATAAACTCCGAAAGATCAGGACAGATCATGTCTGCGCTTTCCGAGAGCAGCGCAAGCGCGTCCGCGGGCAAACCGTATTGTTCAGTCTCCGCTTTGTATTCTTCGCCGATGGGCATACACAGAAAGAAAACATACTCCTCGCCGGGCAGAATATGCCAGATCTGCTCGCACCAGAGCGGTTCGGCGAGCAGAACGCGCAGCGTTTCTTTTTCCGGCAGCGTTCCGTAATAGGTTTTTGACGGGATAACGTTCAGCATCGTTACGGGGATCTTGCCGAAGCGCACGCCGTTTTCGTCCGTCCATTCGAGCTCATACCCCAGCGCCGAATCGATTCTGCCGCGAAAAACCGCCGTCGGGATATTACCGTCCGGCCACGGGAGATACTCGTTCAGAAGGTGCGGCTCCTGCTCCGACCGATACAGATCCTCAAGCGAAAGCTCACGCAGCGGGACCTGCCGCATCACGGCAGAGGCCGCGCGGTATTCCTTCATGCCGTCAAGCCCTGTCTTCGTCTGCGTTTCGATATGCGCCGCTCTGAGCAGCGCAAGACGCGCGTCGGCGCTCGTGACCGTGCCGGAGCCGTCCGTATCGGCGGCAAAGCGCAGGATCCCCGGCGCATCGAAAAGCCGCGCCGCGGCGCGCAGGATCAGCCGCGCGTCGAACGCCGAGATCACGCCGTCGCAGTTCACGTCGCCCCGCAGGACGAGTCCGAGCACCTTGCGGCTCGCGCCGGTACCGTCTTCCCCGTTCTGCGCGCCGTCAAAGACGAGCATCCCCGTTCTGACGTTCCCATCCGTCACGGGCGCGAGGAAAGAATACGAAACGTTCATTCCCGTACGCCCGCGCAGCTCGGAAGCCGTCGTCGGCTCGCCGATCGCATAAACACCCTCGCAGAGCATGCCGTCGAAAAGATACGCCGAGCGCACCCGTTCGTCCTCCCGCAGCGCTTCGAGCAGACGGAAGGCGTTCGTGTCCACGGGCTCCCGAACGATGAATTCCAGCGTCCGGGTCTCTCCGGAAGAGCCTTCCGGCAAAATCTCCGTAAACAGATCGCAATACCGGTAATTCCGCGGCACCAGCATCGCGCTTTCCTCCGGGAACGCGCCGCAGTCGACGACGGCGACGACGACTCTGAAATCATACAGATTCAGTTCTCCGTCCGCCGGAGCGGCAAAGGCGCATATTCCGCCGCCGAAGAACACACAGACGGCGATCAACCAGGACAACAGCCGTTTTTTCATTTTGACCCCTTCTTTTCTATTATGATACGGGCGAGGCGATCAGCGCCGCGGTTATGCCGTTCGCGGAAGCGAAATACCAACCGAGCCCGGTATCGATCACCCGGGCGCCGAGAAATTCCGCGCATTCGTCGCTCGCCGACGTCACCGTACCGACGTCGCCCCATTGCTCGGGGAACGTCACGTCGCCGCCGAACAGCGCGTCGTCCCACCGGACGATCAGGATATACGACCCGCTCCCGGTCGATACGTTTCTCTGTGATATGAAGGACGACAGATCGAGCCCGCCGGGCAGATCGACCGAGCCCAGCAGCATGCCCATGCCGAAGAGACGCTCCAGCCGCTGCGCCGCATTCGCAAGATAGGACTGCCGCTCCGTTTCCGAAACGTCGACCGTGCTCGGCGACGCGCCGGGAATCAGCGGAGATATCAGATCTTCCAGACGCAGGCGCTGCATCAGGACCGCAAGGATATCACGCTGCCCGGCGTTTTTCGATTGCGGCTCTGCCGATGACGTCGGCACGGTGGTGGGCGCAGACTCGGTCGGGCGGGACGCCGGGACGTCCGCGCCCGTCTGCGATACGGGAGACGGCCGGGTCGGGTCGCTCCGGCGTTCCGTTGTTGAAACGGCAGACGGCCCGGTCGTCGCGGCGGTCGACAAAACGGCGGAGGTCGACGCGGTCGCAGGCGGTTCGCTCCGGGCGGGAATCGACGGTTCCGTGGGTTCCGTCTCGGAATCGAAGACGAGAGAGACGGAAACCACGGCCG
>JAFRTA010000014.1 GCA_017427315.1 Clostridia bacterium | reverse complement strand
CTTCTCTCTTTTATAAATCTTTCACGCGTCAGCCCTTCGCGTCGTACCAGCTTCTGCCCGCATGCACGTCCGCAACGAGACGGACGTTGAGCTGCGCTGCATGTTCCATTTCATACGAAAGGATTTTTTCGACGGCTTCTTCTTCTCCTTCGGCGGTCTCGACGATCAGCTCGTCGTGGATCTGCAGGATCAGGCGGGAACGGAGCCCCTCTCTCTTCAGCCGCTCGTATACCCTGACCATCGCAATCTTGATGATGTCCGCAGCCGCGCCCTGGATCGGGGCGTTTCGCGCAACGCGTTCACCGAACGCGCGCTGCATGCCGTTGGACGAGGAAAGCTCCGGCAGATAACGGCGGCGGCCGAAAATCGTATCGACATACCCGTCCCGTTTCGCCTGTTCGATCACACGGTCCATATACGAAGCGACGCCGGAGAAGCGGTTCAGGTAATTCGTGATATACCGCTTCGCCTCGGCTTGCGAAACGCCGATATCCTTCGCAAGCGAAAACGCGCCGATGCCGTAAACGATGCCGAAATTGACCGCTTTCGCGCGGCTTCGCAGCGCCGGCGTTATCATATCGGCGGGCAGACCGAACACCTGGGACGCGGTGGCGGCGTGGATATCTTCGCCGTTGTTGAACGCGGCAAGCATCGTTTCGTCGTTTGCGATGTGCGCGAGCACGCGCAGCTCGATCTGCGAATAGTCCGCATCCGAAAGCGTATAGCCGTCGTCAGCAATGAAGAACCGCCGCATCTCTCTGCCGAGCTCCGAACGCACGGGGATATTCTGCAGGTTCGGCTCGGAGCTTGAAATGCGCCCCGTTCGCGTCTCGGTCTGATTGAACGTCGAACGGATACGCCCGTCCTCCCCCACGACCTTCAGAAGCCCTTCGCAATAGGTGGAATTGAGCTTGGACAGCATTCTGTATTCCAGAATCTTTTCCACGATAGGATGCTTTTCCGCAAGCTCCTCGAGGACCTCGGCGTTGGTGGAATAGCCGGTTTTTGTTTTCTTTTTTACGGGCAGGCCGAGCTTTTCAAACAGAACGGCGCCGAGCTGCTTGGGGCTGTTGAGGTTGAATTCCTGCCCCGCGAGAGTATAGATGCCGTCCGTCAGAGTACCGATGCGCGCAGAAAGCTCCTCTCCGAATTTCCGGATTCCCGCTTCGTCTACCCGGAAGCCGAGAAGCTCCATCGAAGCAAGCACCTCGGCAAGCGGGAGCTCCACGTCGCGGAAAAGCGCGGTCTGGCCGTCCGCTTCAAGCTGCGCGAGCTGTTTGGAGGCGACTGTCGGCAGAAGCACGGCTCGCACCGCAGCCGCGTCTTCGCACGCCGGAACGGACAGATGCAGCTCCGCCGCCGCCGCGGAAACGGAATAATCCGAAGCGTTCGGATTGATCAGGTACCCCGCAAGTTCGCAGTCGTAAACGACGTTTCGCGCCTCTGCGCCGTTTTTCAGCGCGAAACGGTGCAAAGGCTTCGATGCTTCGGCATATTTTTCAATCCCGTCGCTGCGCAAAAGCCGCAGGAACAGCTCCCGGTCGGAAAGCACCGCGACGTTTCCGTCCGCAAGGGCAAAATACGCTCTTACGAATTCGTCGTTTTCCGCCTCCGTGACGAAATACGCCGCGCCGTCGCGGTACAGCACGTCTTCAAGGAAGGACGCTTCAATAAGGGATACCGCTTCCGCAGCGGCGGTTTCACGCACTTCCGGCGTGTTTTTCAGACCGAGACGGTCAATCATCTTATACATTTCAAGGTCCGCGAGAAGAAGGCGCAGCGCCGCGGGGTCTCCCGCGCCGACCGCGTAATCCGCCGCGTTGACGGAAATCGGCACTTGCCTGCATATCGTGCCGAGTTTGTAACTCAAATACGCGCTGTCTTTTCCTTCGGCAAGCTTTTTGCGCACCGAGGGCGTGACCTCGAGCGCGTCGACGTCGGCGAAGATATCGTCGATGCCGCCGTATTTCAGAATCAGCTCCGTGGCGGTCTTCTGACCGATGCCCGGCACGCCGGGGATATTGTCGGACGAGTCGCCCATCAAAGCTTTCAGATCAATCATACGCGCAGGCGTCATGCTGTAGTCTTCCATCAGCTTCGCTTCATCGTAAACGACCGTCTGCGTCGCGCCCATTTTCGTGGAGGTGAGCAGCACGTTCGCCTTATCGCTGACGAGCTGAAGACTGTCGCGGTCGCCGGTGGCGATATAAATCCTGTCGAAATCGGCAACGGAGAGCGTACCGAGGATATCGTCCGCTTCGTATCCCTCCAGCTCGACGGTCTTTATGCCGAGCAGATGCAGGATCTCCTTGAGCACGGGCATCTGCTCGCGCAGCTCGGGCGGCATGCCCTTCCTGCCCGCCTTATACTGATCGTACATTTTATGGCGGAAGGTCGGCGCGTGCACGTCGAACGCCACGGCGATGCAGTCCGGCGCGAAGTTCTCTCGCAGACTGATCAGGATATTCAGAAAGCCGAAAATACCGTTCGTAAAATGCCCGTTCTTCG
>JAFRTA010000083.1 GCA_017427315.1 Clostridia bacterium | reverse complement strand
GTGGATCGTGCTTGTGAATTATATTGTTTGTTTCTATTGTATTCACAGCGTCAATTCTTTGATTTGAGCCGCGGTTTCGGCACGATATCCGATCCCCGATATCCGCGGAGGGCGTCAGCCCGATAAATCAGAATTTACAGCTCCTTCACCTTCCAGCCGTCGCCGAGTTTTCCGATCGCATCGCGGCTGCCGATCACGCAGAACGACGCGCATTCCCGCGCCCTGTCGAACAGCGGGGCGTAGGCGGCGAGGTCTTCTTTTTTTGTGTCGAGCAGCTCTTCGCGGCGGCGGCGCCTGTATTCGTACGGAATCCCGCCGAGCAGACGCAGATCCTCGACCCGGCCGCGCACCGCGGGCTCGAGCAGCGGCTCCGCCGAGGCGCTGATGATATAATTATCAACGCTCTCGTCCCCGGCGCAGAACGCGCGGATATACGACGATGCGTCCGCGTAAACGCCCAGCGAGCGCACGGGGTCGGGATCGCGGTAGCTTGAAAGCCGCAGGCCGGAAAACTCCGACAGCGAACAGCTGCAACCGTAAGCTCCGCCGCGCACGCGGATCTCGTTCCAAAGATAGTCGAGGGAGAGGACGTTCGCCAGAACGCCCATATCGCCGCAGGGCCGGACGCCGAGGGCTTCCAACAGCGCGCACTGCGCCGCGTAGGAAACGCCGCCGGGAATAATGAACGCTTCCTTTTCCGCGCCGCGGGACGGGACCGGCATTTTTTCACAGGCGCATTTCTCCCCCGCCGGGAACGCAGAAAGACCGCCGAAGCAGTCGTCGCGGTATTCGTCCGCGGTCTCGCTCACCGTCAGGCGGGCAAGGGTGAAAAGGCGGCCTGCGACGCCCGAAGCGAACGCAAGGAACGCGTCGGCGCGCGCGTCGAAATCGTCTTCAAAGTCCTTCAGCCAGAGATAATACCCGATGCCGCCGGTCACATCGCGCAAGGCGTATTCCGCGCTGACCGCCGCCATCGCCCGGGTCGCCGCGAAATAGTTTCCGGCATTGCAGAGATGTCGGAGCATATTCTCGCGCGTTTGCTTGAGGATATTTCTGATGCGTTCTTTATCGTCGAATTCCGTGCGCAGCAGGATCTCCGCCGCCAGGGAAAGCGCCTCGGGCAGCTTCGCGGAAAGAGCGCTGAACGCCGCGCAGAAGCATACCGGCGTTCGGTCGTCCGTCTCCGGTGCCGACACGGGAACGACCGTGGTCCAAAAGCTGCCGAACAGGCGTTTCGACGCCCGCTGCAGCAGCGCGCCGTTGTAGCTTTCCGTCGGCAGCTCGCCGAGCAGCTCCGTCACGAACGACAGCGCGGAAAGGTCCCCGACCGGCTGATCGGCGACATTGAAATACATCACAAGATGATTGATCCCGTTGGTGTTCTGCGGATGGAACAGGATCTCACGTTCCCCGCATATTTTTTTCTCCGTCGGGTACTTCTCGGGCAGGCGCTCCACGTCCGCGAGGGTCAGGGTCGGCAGCGTCGCCTTCGCCTCGGGGGCGTCCGGCGTCTCCTGCCACGCCTTGAACCGGGCGAATCTTTCCTTTTCCGCCGCAAGCGTTTCCGGCGTCATCGCGTCGAGAACGGCGTTCAGAAGCGCCTCCTCACGCGCCCGGTCCTTTTCTCCCTTTTCGGGGTCGGGACGCAGCACCACCTCGACGGTATTCGTATCGTCAAGGAAAAACTCTTTGACAAGGCTCGTATAATAATCCGTCCCGACCGCGTCGCGCAGCTCTTTGATCACGCTTTCATTTTCGATATAGAGCAGCGGGTCGCCGCCGTAGAGACGACTGCGCACGAGCAGCTCCGCGCGGTCGAGACCCTGCGGTTCGTCAAGATGCCGCAGCGACAGCTCCATTCGGTCGATCGCGGCGTTCAGGTCCTCGGGATCGGGCCCGTCCGCCAGCAGCTCCCGCACGGCGGCACGCAGCGCATCGAGAAGCGTATCGCGGCGCTCCGCCTCGGTCCCGCGCAGCGTCAGCGAAGCATACGGCTGCAGGACATACCCGTTCACAACGAAGCTCACGTCCCTGACGAGCCCCGTCTTCATCAGCGCGCGTTTGAGCGGCGCTTCGTTGGAATCGAACAGATACCGCTGCAGGACCTCGAGCGCGCCGAGCCGTTTGCGCTCGTCGAACCAGCCGACGAGCTT
>JAFRTA010000082.1 GCA_017427315.1 Clostridia bacterium | reverse complement strand
TGAGGGTTTGATACAAAGTCTGAGATGCATTGACTGAGCGTATTTTTAATTATTTCCGGACCTGACATGTCTTTTCCTCCTTGAAATCAGCGGGATCATTTCTCTAATTTCAAGGGCGGCTCTGTTCCTGAACAGGAACAGAGCCGCCGCACATTTTTGTGCTTTTGTCAAGTCTTTTTATGTAATTTCTTTGATTTTTTCGCGTTTTTTTCAAAAAAAAGAGTCTCCACATTTCTGTGAAAACTCTTATTCTTTGGTTTGTCTTTAACTTAATGACATTGGGCACGGTCCTCGGACCGTGCCCGCTGCTTTAGCACTTTTTTACAGCGACCTGTATTTTCTGATCCAG
The DNA here is from genome assembly GCA_017427315.1 of Clostridia bacterium. GTDB lineage: Bacteria > Bacillota > Clostridia > Oscillospirales > Acutalibacteraceae > RGIG2774. The sequence goes on along the minus strand of JAFRTA010000082.1, from coordinate 3,416 downwards.
TTCTCCGCCGCGGTCTCGCTGTAGATCTCCGGGATGTTGCGGGCGTGGGTCTCCATGACCGCGCCCTGACGCGCCTTCAGGGCGACTCTGCCCAGCAGCGGCAGGTTCGACTTGCCGCGATAGGCTTTTTCCGCAATGGTGGATGCGTTCATCTTCATGCCGCCCTCTCCGGTGGCGGAATTGATATCGTCGGAGGTAAGAATGCCGTTGTCCAGCAGGAAATCCACGTCGTCCGGCGCGAAGAAGCAGAAGGTCTCACGCAGCTTGTCGATCTTCGCCATTTTTGCGCCGATGCGCTTGAAATACAGCGCCTGATAGCGCCACAGACCCGCCGCGGTGCAGTCCCCGCGGGAGGCGATCAGCACGTCCGCAAGGATCCTTCCCGCCTCCATTGCGTTGTCGATACCCGAGCCGATCAGCGGGATCGTCATCGCGGCGCTGTCGCCGATCGCGGCGTAGCCGTTGAGCGTGAATCTGCCGATGGGCTTTCTGATCGGGATCGAGGCGAACTGCCCGCCGCGCAGGAGCTTTTCGCCCAGCTCCGGATAGGTGACGCGGAAGGACGCGAGGTGCTCCTCGACGCGCTCCATATCCAGCGGCAGGAACGAGCCGACCAGAACGTCGCAGTAGCCGTCGTAATCCATGAACCACGCAAGACCGGGGTCGCCGATGTGATAGAAATGGTTCTCGTGAAATTCCGTCGAATCCTCGCCCGTCTTTTCATAAAATGCGCGGTAGGCATAGAAGCGTTCCGCGTAACCGAAGTCGCCCTCGATATCCGCCGAGGCGGGCATGCCGAGGCGCAGCGGCGAGTCGCAGCCGAGGGAGTCGACCACCAGGTCGCCCGTGACCGCCTTGATCTTGCCGCCGCTTCTGACGACCATGCCGATCACGCTGCTGCCGTCGAGGATCGGGGAAAGCACCTCGGTATCGTAGACGATCTTCGCGCCGTTTTTCTCAGCGAAGTCGATCAGCACCGCGACCAGCGCCATGCGGTCGAGGTTCAGACCGTTCGAGACGGACCGGTCCTCGATCTTCGTTTTCTGCGAGGGACCGTAGAACGCCATCGGGTGGTTGTGGTAATATTTGATGTCCCTCGGCAGCTCGATGCCGAGATCCCGCAGGGGCTGCCCGCCGAAAACGTCGGTGAAATCATGCCCGACGTTTCCCTTCGCCTTTTTTTCGTAGACCGTGACCTTGAAGCCCTTCTGCGCCAGAAGCGCAGCTGCGACGAGTCCGCCGTGCCCTGCGCCGGCTATGATGATTTTTTTCATAAAATATCGCTCCTTATTATAATCTTTTTATTATTAGACCGAAGACTGAAGACTTAAGATCTGAATTTCGGACCATTCTATACTTTGGTCTTACGTCTTTCTCCTACCGCGTCAATACCGCGTACGGATCGCGTCGATCAGCGTGAGCCGGTCCGCGGAAACGCGGGCGCCCGCGGCGTTCAGCGTTCCGAGAGGAATATTCTTATTCGCGCCGTGATAGTCGCTGCCGCCGCTGATAAAAAGCCCGTTTTTTCTTGCCGTATCGACGAGGAACGCCGATTCCTCCGCGGTATAGCGGGAATAATAGCATTCCAGCCCTTTTATCCCGTAGGAGAGCAGCAGCTTGAGCTGCGGAAAAAACGTCTCCGGCGTCAGGTGCGCTTCGTCCTCGCCGCCCAGCGGGTGCGCCCAGACGGGAATGCCGTGCGAGGCGAGGATGCATTCGACGCCCTCCTGCGCGGGAAGATATGTGCTTTTCAGCTTGATCTTACTGAGAAAAACCGAAAAAGCCTCGGCGACGTCGGCGCAGTAACCCGCTTCGACCATCGCCATTGCGATATGAGGCTTGCCGACACTCGGGGTGCGCGCCAGCTTTTTCCTTGCCGTATCGCTGAATACGACGCCGAAATCCCGTTCGAGGATTTTCAGACGCAGGTGCATTTTTTCGACCCGGAGCGCGGCGAGGTTTTCGAGAGAAACCTGCAGCGGCTCCGCGTCCGCGTCGTACTCGTAGGCGAGAATATGGCATTTGCGCAGCCGCGTCGCGCACGAGAGCTCCGCGCCGCGGATGAAGCCGTCCTCCGGCGAGGCAAGACGGGCGATCTCGTCGCTGCCGGCGGTGGTGTCGTGATCCGTCAGCGAGAAGGACGCCAGCCCTTTCGCGCGCACTTTTTGCAGCAGTTCCGCGGGGCTGTCCGTGCCGTCCGACGCGGTGGAATGCAAATGCAGGTCCGCGAATTCCGTCATACAAAAAACCTCCCGCCTGAAAGACAGTTTTTGATTTCAACGAGCGACGAGACCGTGAGATCCGGCCGGATCCCGTCCGCGGGGACGAAGCCGTCCGGCGCGTAAAGACAAGTGGCAAGACCGCACGCCGCCGCGCCCGCGATATCGGCCGCGGGGGAGTCGCCGATCATCAGGATCCGTTCCGCCGGCGTGTTCGCGAGGCGTATGCACGTTTCGAAAAATGCGCGCGAGGGCTTCGGCGCGCCGATGCGGTCGGAGACGAACAGCCCGTCGAAATACGGGAGCAGCCCCGCTTTATTGAGACGGTATTCCTGCTGCGCGAAGTCTGCGTTGCTGGCGGCGAACACGCGGAAACCGGTCTTCAGAAAATCCAGCAGCTCCCGCGCGCCGTCCACGGGCACGGCGTTTTCGTTGATTCCCCTGCGGAACGCGGCCTCGAACGCCGGGCCGTCCGCCGTGATCCCGCGGTCGGCGAAGATCGTGTTCCAGCGGATCTCGTGCAGCCGTTCTCTTGTAAGACTCCCTGCCTCGATCTGCCGCCAGAGCGCGTTGTTGATACGGAAAAACGCTTCTCCCACGTCGTCGGTATAGGTCAGTCCGAACGCCTCGAAGCCGTCGCGGATCGATTGCAGCGCGCCTTTCCGGAAATCCAGCAGCGTGTTGTCGATATCCAGAAAAACCGTATCGAGCCGCATTCCCGTCTCCTTTGAAAATCCCGTGATGATAATAATAAAATACCATATTTCAGCGTTTCCGTCAAGAAAATATACGGGAGTTTTGTCCGAACGGAAGAGAAAAATCTTTCGTATGCGGAAAAAGCTCCGTATCTGAACAAAGCGGAAGAAATGTATACTTGACAGTATTCCCGGAATCGGTATAATGATATTATCGGAATTTCATAAAGGAGGGCTTTGCGAAATGAAGAAAAAATTCAGAACGCTCCTTTGCATTTGTCTTATCTGCGTCTTTACGGCGGCTGCTTTTTCCGGCTGCGGCGCAGCGAACCGTGTGAATACGGACGCCGTTATCGCGGTTTCGCTGGCTTACGGCGATAACGGCGACGCTGTCCATTCCATTCCCGCGGACAATAACGCCCCCGCGTCGGATGCGCCGCAGGGCGGCGCAGATATAACGGCTGCGACCGCCGCCCCTGCGGATAACGCCGCCCCCGCGGCG
>JAFRTA010000081.1 GCA_017427315.1 Clostridia bacterium | reverse complement strand
TCACATCTCACGGGAATTCTGCTTTGCGGGCTGCGCAGCAGCCCGACAAATCAGAATTTATCATCCCCAACAAGGAGCCCATATGAAACGAGATCATATCCTTCTGTTTGAAAAAATATACAACAAAGCCCTCGGGCGGGTCGCGGACGGTCTGCGCGACGGTCCGCGCTTCCGGGACGCGAACGCAGACATGAGCGGGAACTTCTTCTCCGGCAGTCCTTATTTTCTGACAGAGCCCGCCGAAGGCGCGCGCTGGCGGCTCGGTTACGCGGTCGCGGACGTGACGCCCGGCGACTGGCGCGAGCACGACTATTATCTCGGCGGCTATCTCACCGCCGAAAACGGCTTCAACAACAAGGTCAACGACGTGCTTGACAAAATGCAGTGCCGCATCATTGCGCTCGACGACGGCTCCGGCAGGGGCGTTTCCGTCTTCGCCACGCTCGACTGCATCGGGCTTTGCAGCTGCGACGTCAAAAAGATCCGCGGAAAGCTCGTCCGACTGCTGAACGGCGACGGCTGCGAAGAAAAGCTTTGCAGCGTCAACGTCTTCTCCACGCACGCCCACTCCTGCGTCGATACGCAGGGACTCTGGACGCAGACGGGCAGAAAGCTGATCCATAATTATAAGGTAAACAAACACAGGAAAGGTCTGTATCTCAACGGTCCCGACCCCGTCTTTCTGAACGAGCTGACGAGCGCCGTCGCCGCGGCGATGCTCGGCGCGATCCGCTCCATGACGGCGGGAACGATGACTTACGCCGCAAAGGATATCGGCAAGGCGTACTTCGGCAACAAGAACCGCCCTTCCGCGACCGCGATGTCCTCGGAGCTGATCCGTTTCGTATTCACCCCGGACGACGGAGAAAGCCGTCCCGTGATCCTCGCGAGCATGCCCGCGCACCCGGACGTGGCGGGTCTGCCCACGACCGACGGTCAGGGCGACGGCAGAACGCTCTGCGGCGAGTATATCTACTACATGGGCGAGGTCATCGACCGCGCCGGGTACGATTTTATTTTCATCAACGGCGCGATCTGCGCGATCTATATGAACCGCGGGCTGACCAACGACGGCGTAAGCTTCCGCCGCCGCTACGAGCAGTCGATCCGCTACGGCAGAGAGCTGGGCAGGATCGTGCTCTCGATGACGAAGACGACCGAAGAGATCGAAGCGGACGATTTATTATACGATATCGAAAACGTCGAAAAGGACCGGGCGGAGAGCGAGCGCAACGGCGCGCCCCATACGCTGTGGTATGAAAACTGGGAGCCCGTCGCCGAAACGCCCGTGGAGCCGATCCTGAATATCCGACTGAAGCAGGTGAAGATCCCCGTGACGAATCCCCTGATGAAGCTCGTCGGCAAACTGGGACTCGTCAATTTCGAGGTCCTGCGGGACGGCAGAGGCGGATATCTCGGCGTGACGGAGATCGGTTATCTCGAGCTCGGCAGGCGATTCCGCGCCGTGCTCGTTCCGGGCGAATACTGTCAGGATCTGCTCTCCGGCGGCGCGTCACTGACCGCCGAGGGTTCCTTTTCCGGACGGGATTTTCCCTATCCCCCGCTCCGTGATATCTTCGGCGAAGGACTGCATGCCTTC
>JAFRTA010000080.1 GCA_017427315.1 Clostridia bacterium | reverse complement strand
ATTGGTTTTCCCGGAATGCGGAAGTACTGTCGGGGAAAGGGATCCGGTACGAGAATGAGATCCCGAAGGGGCTGCTCTGTTCCGGCGATTCGATGCTTATGGCTTCCGTGATTAACAACCTTCTTTCGAACGGTGTTTCGCATATCGACGGCGAAAGGATTCTGCGCGCCCGGGCGAAAGAGCTGGATGGGAAATACCGAGTGTATTTGTTCAACACCGGCAGCAATATCGCCGAAAAGGATCTGGAGTTCATCTGGAACAGCTTTTACCGTGCGGACAAATCCATGTCCCGCGCCGAAGGGCGGTTCGGATTGGGCCTCACGATCGTCGCCTCGATCCAGAAGCTGCACCATATGGAATACGGCGTTATCAATGAACCCGACGGCGTAAGCTTTTGGTTTGACGTGAAAAAATTCTGATTTACGGCGAAGCCGTTAAATCAGATGTTACATATTTCCACAGCATGTGCGATCGCGGGGATGTTTTCTCCCTGCTGCGCAGTGGTGGGGCTCATCAGCGCGCCGGTGGCGACGTAGAGTACCCTGTGAAGCTCTCCGCGCGAGAGTTTTTTCAATATATGCGAGCAGACGACCGAGGCGGAGCAGCCGCACCCGGAACCTCCGCTGCATACGTCCTGCCGTTCGGGATCGTAGATCATCATTCCGCAGTCGTTGTGCACGGCGGAGATGTCGGTTTGCTCCCGCGTGATCATTACTTCACGCAAAAGCTCCGATCCGACCTTGCCGAGATCGCCCGTGAGGATCAGGTCGAAGTCTTCGGGCGAGGAATTCGTATCACGCAGGAAATCAATGATCGTACACGCCGCGGCGGGCGCCATCGCCGCGCCCATATTATTCGCATCCGTGATTCCCTGATCGCGGATCCTGCCGAGCATGACGCGCGTGATCCGGGGCAGATCTTTCCCGCTCTTTGCGACGAGCAGCGCGCCGGCGCCGGTTACCGTCCGCTGTGCGGTCGGCGTTTTCTGTCCGCCGTATTCGAGCGGGAAACGGAACTGCCGTTCCGCCGAACAGAAATGCGAGGATGCGCACGCTGCGGCGAGCCGCACGGCGCCGCAGTCGACGCAGAGCGCCGCAAGCGCCGCGGCGAGCGCCATGGTCGAACAGGCGCCGAACAATCCCGCATAAGGGATATCCGTCCCGCGCGCGGCGAAGGTCGAGGCGACGCACTGGTTCAAGAGATCGCCTGCAAACAGGATATCCGCGTCTTCATAGGTTCTCCCGCATTTTGCGAACGCTTTTTCAAGCGCTTCCTCCGCGAGCCTGCTTTCACACATCTCCCATGTTCCCTCGCAAATCTTATCCGTTGTATGGCGGATATCGAATTCCTCCGCAAGCGGCCCTTCCCCTTCTGTTTTTCCGACCGCCGAAGCGAAAGAAATCACCGCCGGCGCGTCCGACAGCTTAATCGCGTATCTTCCCTCTCTTACCGGCATAGAATCAACCCCTCACAATAAAGAAATAATAAATAAGGCCGTAAACCGCAGCCGCAGAGCACCCGTAAGCTATCACAGGCCCTGCAAGCGTAAACATCTTCGCGCCCGTACCGAGGACGCGTCCCTCGGTCTGGAATTCCATCGCGGGGGAAACCACCGAATTTGCAAATCCGGTAATCGGAACCGAAAGACCTGCGCCGGCAAATTTCGCGAGCTTCCCGAACAGACCGAGCCCTGTCAGAATCGCCGTAAGAACGATCAGCGTGATCGGTACGGCGGCTTTCACTTCTTTTTCATTCAGGCCGAGCATACCGTAGAAATCGAACAGGAGCTGCGCAAAGCAGCAGACAAGTCCGCCGGAAAGGAACGCCTTCAGCGCGTTTTTTCCTTTTTCGCTCGGCGGTGAGGCGCGTTTTGTCATCGCGTCGTATGCCGCGTCGACGGGCGTCTTTTTTTGCATTGGATCAGACTCCTTTTGATAGGTTTTCCGCCCGGTTAGTATGCGCATGCGCGCGGTTTTTATGCATTCCGGAAGAATGGAAACAGGGCGGAAGCGCAAATACTCCCGCCATTCTGCAAAAAACGAGGTTTCAGAATACCGGGGCGTCGGCAGTTTCATAACAAAAAAACGGGGCTTCTTCCGAAGCCCCGTTCGCTTGGATCGTTCAGCTATTCAATTACTTACCAAATTTGAAGAGGTTCTTGAAGAACTCAATGATCTTCTGGAAGAACGCCTTGAATGCGTTGACCTTCTCGGTCACTTCTTCTTTACCGACTTCGACAACAGCGTCGACAACGGTGCCGGCGTCCACTTCGGGTTCGGGAGAAGGAATGTAGTCCTCGTTGAGAGCAACGGCAGCGCCGCCGTTCACCGAGTAGGTCTTGTTCGCAATATTGATCACGATCGAGGTGCCGTTCGCAACAGCGACGTCGGTGAAGGAATAATCCTCGACCTTGCCGTTTTCGAGAACGTTGATGATCGCGGTCACGTCGCCGTCGCCGGTGCCGTTGAGAGCGACAGTGTTCGCGCCTGCAACATAAGCGACCTTGACGTATTCCTTATTGTATGCGTTGTACTTCGCAGCAACAAGGTTACCGGCAGCGTCGGCAACAGCAGCGTCCTCATCACCGACGGTGGTAGCGCCGACAGTCAGAGTAACGGGGCAGTAAACCGAAACAGCGGAAGTGATGACGCCTTTGTAATCAGCGGGATCGGTATCGATCAGAGCAGTCTTCGCAAGATCAAGCTTCGCCTGCGTGGCAACGGTGCCCTCGGTAACAGCCTTGTAGATCTTGGATTTGATTCTGCCGATGATGCCGCCGGCCTGCGCAGCCTTCAGGTTGTAAAGGGTGCTCTCACCGGTCGCTCTGGTAGCAAGAAGGGTGCCGATCGCATAGAGCGCCTTGTTGTAGTCGGCAGCTCTGCCGTCGTAAGCAGCCTTTGCCCAGTCGGAAAGGTTCTCGCTGAAGTAGAAGATGACCATCAGGGAATCCATAAGCGGATACTGATCGCTGGTGTTGAAGAGCTTGTCGGCAACGCTGGTGCCGATATTGTAGACCTTCTTGACAGCGGCGGTATAAACGTTGGAATCCATCGCGATATCGATCAGGTAGGAAACGCCCTGAGAAGCGACGTTCGCAGCAGCCTCTTCGGCAAGAGTCGCATAGACGTCTTCAAGGGAAGCGTTGATGTCGTCAAGCAGCTCGCTCGCAGCTCTCTTAAGAGGAGCGTAGCCGGCGTTCTCAGCGACATAACCGAGCAGCTCGGCATAATATTCGCCGGCGGCACGCGCGGTGAGGATCTTCGCGTAAGCTTCGATGATCTTGTCTCTGTTGTCCTGATAGAAGTTGGCGATCTTGATCGCGGTGTTCAGATAACCGAGCGCACTGGAGAAGCCGCTGGACTCAACGAGCTCGCTGGACTTGCCGAGATATTTGTCGGCATAGCCGTTGACCTTCTCGATGAATTCCATCACGTCGGCAGCGCCTTCGAGCGCCTTCACGATGGTGTCGGAGATCTGGGTGTTGATTGCGGGATCGACTCTCTCGCAAAGGCCGACAAGGACTTCCTTCGCGGTCTTCACGGAGACGTCGCCGGTAACGGCATTTCTCCACGCCTCGTCATAAAGGCCGAACGCAGTGTAGACCTTCATGGTGTCGGAAATGGATTTCGTGTTCTGACCTACATACTTCCAATGGGTGTACTGAACGTCGTCAAAGAGTTCGTCAAGGATGAAACCGTAGTTCGCATCCCACGCGTTGACACGCGTTTCGGCCTCAGTGCCGGCGCCGGGAGCGTCTTCGTCGGCGGCGAAAGCAGCGGGCAGAACCGCGCATGCCATCAGCGCCGCTAAAACAATTGCAAGGATCTTTTTAGAGAGTTTAGTCATCAATCAAAACCTTCTTTCTTTTAAATTTGGTAAGCTAAACTATCCTTTAATATTTTATTATATGTCGATACGTTTTGTCAATTGTAAGTTTATACAAAAAATGGCACATCGGCACCGAAATTGATTGTTAATAATCATTTAACATTCTGTGCCGATGCGTCTCACTGGTGACAAAAACAGCGTTCAAATCGAAGGAAATTATCGCTTTTTTCTACAAAAAATGCTCCGTTTTGCGGCTCAGGCGTTTTCAATCTGTTCACAAATCGCCTCTTTTTTTCCGTAAAAACGGAGCTTTTGCAATATTCTTGAAAAGATTCAAAATACAAAACACATGTCGCATATCAAACGACATATCTATATTTGCCGAATAAACTTCAGGGTTCATTCTTCGCCGAACAGGCGCGCCTGCATCCCGAGCAGGCGTTTTTTCCGCGCTTTTTCCGCCGCCGCGTCAAGCGTATATACGCCGTTCCGTTCGGCGAGGACGCTGCCCTCCCGCGCGCCTTTCGGCAGCACGGAAACCGGCACGGTATCAAACCGGTTCTCGCCGATTTCGAGAACCGCGTAGCCGTTTTCGATTCGGTCTATTATCATCATTTTATTTCTCCTTCGTCACCGAGATCCGGCTGCCGTCCGTCGTCACGACGACGGTGCCGTCGCGATCGGTGCGGTAAACCTGCGCGCCGATGGAAACAAGCGCCCCGACCGTCTCCTTATGGGGATGATATTCCGTTCCGTCTCCGCATTCCACGACTGCGATCCGCGGAGATACCGCGCGGTAAAACGCGGCGCTTTTCGCAGACCTCGAGCCGTGATGCCCGACCTTGAGCACGTCCGACGAAAGGTCGGCTCCCGTTTCGAGCATGGCGTTCTCCGCTTCGACGCCGGCGTCGCCGGTGAACAGAAACGACACTCCGCCGTATTTCATCCGGAGCACGACGGACATATCGTTCAGATCCGCCGCTTCGGCGAACAGGGGCGAAAGCACGGTAAAACGGATCTCTCCGTAGGCGTACTCGTCGCCCGGCGCCGCCCGGACCGCTTTTGCGCCGCTCGCGGCGGCCGCCTCGAGGAACCGCTCGTAGACGCGGGTCGTCGGAATATTGTTTTCCGTCAGCGCCGGCATCAGCAGTTCCCCGACAGCGACGTTTTCAAGCACGTCGATCAGCCCGCCGATGTGGTCCGCGTGCGGGTGCGTCGCGACGACGCAGTCTATTTTTTTGACGCCGAGCCCGCGCAGCATCGAAACGAGCTTCGCGCCGCAGGCAGCCTCTCCCCCGTCTATCAGAACGCTGTGACCGCCGCAGAGGATCAGCTCGCTGTCCCCCTGCCCGACGTCGATAAACATCACCGACAGCGTATCGGCTCCGGGTGTCGGCGTTCCGTAACGCGCGCGGTATTCCGAAGACAGGAACAGCGCCAGCACCGTAAGGATGCATATGGCGGGAACGACGTATTTCACGATTCTGCCCGGATCGCGCCCGGCTCCGGGCTCCCATGCCGGGTACGGAGCCGGATTGCGCCGGCGCTTTCCGTTATTCGTCTTCCGCATCGCCCGACGTTTGCTGCGCGCGCATCTGATACCACTGGTCGAGCGTGATCAGCACCTTGCGGCTCTTTCCGCCGTCCTGCGGACCGACCAGTCCCATTTCCTCAAGCGTATCCATCAGCCTTCCCGCTTTCGAGAAGCCCATGCCGAGCCTGCGCTGCAGCGCGGAAATAGAGCAGGAATCGGGGTTTGCGGTAATGAATTCCACCGCGCGGGTGATCAGCTCGTCGTCGCCGTCGAGCGAGCCGACAGTGCCGGTCGCCTCCCCCTTCTTCTTCTTTTCCACGACCGCCTGACGGTCGATTTCCGCCTGAATATTCTCATCGTATACGCTGGTTTCCTGCGTCTTCACGAAATCGGTCACGCGCTGCAGCTCTTCATCGGAAACGAAACAGCCCTGCACGCGCACGGGCTTGCGCCTGCCGATGGGATTGACGAGCATATCGCCCTTGCCGAGCAGTTTTTCCGCGCCGCCCATATCGAGGATGGTGCGCGAGTCGAAGATTGAACTCACGGAAAGCGCGATACGGCTCGGGATGTTCGACTTGATGACGCCGGTGATCACGTCCACGGAAGGACGCTGCGTCGCAAGGATCAGATGCATACCGGCGGCGCGCGCCATCTGTGCCAGACGGAAGATCGATTCTTCGACTTCGCTCGGCGCGACGCTCATCAGGTCCGCCAGCTCGTCGATCACGATCACGATCTTCGGCATGGGTTCCAGATCCTCGCGCAGCGTACACAGACGGTTATAGGATTCGATATCCTTCACGCCGGCCGAAGTAAAGACGTTGTAACGGTTCATCATCTCGGACACCGCCCAGCCCAGCGCGCCCGCGGCTTTGCGCGCGTCGCTGACGACGGGCACGAGAAGATGCGGAATATCCGCATAGACCGCGAACTCCACCGATTTCGGGTCGATCAGCAGCAGCTTGACCTCCGAGGGCTTCGCGTTGTACAGAATGCTGACGATCATCGCGTTCAGACAGACGGATTTGCCGCTGCCGGTGGTGCCGGCGACGAGCAGATGCGGCATTTTCGCAATGTCTATGTAGACGCCGGACCCGGCGATATCTCTGCCGAGCGTGACGAAGAGCTTGCTCTTCGCCTTACGGAATTCCTCCGCCTCCAGAAGCTCGCGGATATGCACCGCCGTGCGCTCGCGGTTCGGCACCTCGATGCCGATCGCCGCCTTGTTTGGGATCGGCGCTTCGATACGGATGCCGGCGGGCGCGGCGAGGTGCAGCGCAAGATCGTCCGCAAGGCCGGTGAATTTGCTGATTTTGACGCCCGTTGCGGGCTTGAGCTCATACCGTGTGACCGAGGGACCGGGAACGATATCCACGACCTGCGCGCCGACGTTGAAGCTCGCGAGCGCCTCGAT
>JAFRTA010000079.1 GCA_017427315.1 Clostridia bacterium | reverse complement strand
CCGCCTGCGGGAATCGAAACATTTTATTATTTATATATAACCTTTTTTATCACGCACAACCGGACGTGGCGGCTGCCGTCAGTGATCCTGATATTTGTCGATCACCTCGTAAATATCGAGATACGGTTCGTCGATCATGCCGACGCGGTCGCCGAGCTCCATGATTTTCCCGGGCTCGTCGTTGAATCTCTTCCATTCCGGCAGTCCTTCGCCGTTCGGATTGCCGGTACTGACGAAGTTGACCCAATACTCCTGCATCTGCTCCGACAAACGGGCGTCGTCGTCCGTATACAACCAACCGTGACGGTGCAGATTCCCGTAGGCATAGGGCATCTCGCCGCCGTGATTCGCAGCAAGTCCTTTATTGTATTTCGTAAAATAATACTCATATACCGGCGTGCCTTTCGCGGAAAGAAGACGGGACCAGTTGAAGTGGCTGTAATTGAACCACGCGGCGGAAACGATTTTATTGTAACTACCCTTCGCGCCCCCGCCCTGCTCAACGATCGGCAGGGAATACGCCTTGTCGAGCGGCTCCGGCGGAACGAGATCCCTGCCGTCTTTTGCGTATTCTCCGCCTAAAACCAAAAACAGAGCTTCTCCGTAATCCTCGACCTCGACCTTACGCATAAAGCAGAACACGTCCGCCTCGTGCGCGTTGAATCCGTTCAGAAGCGCCGTTTCGTTGTTTTCGCCTTTTTCGTAGGTAAGATACGGCATCTCCCTGATCGCGTAACCGTCCACGGTCATGGCACTGTTTATATATTCGGTATTCACAAGCTTTTCGGCGGGGACGCCGCGCAGTCCGGCGATATCGGAAACGCCGAACTCCCGCATGATTCTATCACCCGTATCCAACGCGTCTTCGATCGCACGGAAGGTATGGTAGGGCTTCTTCGCGGTGATCCCGCTGCTCTCGGCGATCGCGTATCGGAACAGCCCTTTCGCCTGTGGCGAGACGCAGATCGCGTTGACGGAGGACGCGCCCGCCGATTCGCCAGCGATCGTGATCTTCGACGGGTCGCCTCCGAATGCGGAGATGTTATCGTTCACCCATTTCAACGCGGCGATCTGATCGAGCAGGCCGTAATTGCCCGTGGTACCGTTCGGCGATTCCCCCGCCAGCTCTTCATTTGCATAATACCCGAATACGTTCAGCCGGTAGGCGCAGTTGACGACAATGAGTCCCTTTCGGGCAAGGGATTCTCCGTTATACTCGCCGTACCACGTCTGCCCGCCGGTCAGGGATCCGCCGTGAATGAAGAACAGCACCGGCGCGTTTTTCACGTCGCCCGAAGGCTTCCAGATATTCAGATACAGGGAATCCTCGCTGACGGGCTCGACATAGTTATCCGTCGGGTCAAAGAAACGGAATGTGCGGTATCCCACCAGCTTCGTCAATGAATCAACGATCACGCTGCCCTGCTGCTGCATCGACGCGGGGGCGAAATGGTCGCAGACGCGCACGCCGTCCCATTTCTCGGGCGGCTGCGGTTCGACCCATCGCAGCTCGCCCACCGGCGGTTTCGCATAGGGGATCCCCGTATATACCTCAACCGACCCGTCTTCCGTCAGTACGCCCGTAAGGTCGCCCTGCGCGACGGAAACGACGTCCGTTGCGACGGGATCTTTCACATCCACGGCGGGAATGAGCTTCACGGGCGGCGCTGAAATTTTCATTACGCCGAGCGTCAGCGCAAGAAAAACAAGCCATGAAAGAAGACGGAACCCGATCTTCCTCTTTGACAGGACTTTTCCGTGCAGTATGAAAAACGCGGCGAACAGAACGCCCGCGAGACACCATCCCCACACGGTGTTCCTGCCGAACTCAAAAAGAAAGGCAAACGCCGCAAGGAACAGAATCAGGAATGCAAGAAAGGCTTTTTTGAATTTCATGGCCGGACTCCTTTGCATAAATCGTTTTCTTGTATATCGTAAATTCTAACACATCCCCGTTTTTCAGTCAATCGGTTCCAACGAATAAAAAAAGCAAATCTGCCGTTCACGGCAGATTTGCTTTCGAATGTTGATTTGATTTACGGCAGGTAGTTTCTCGGGTTTCTTCTCGAGCCGTTGACGCGGACCTCAAAGTGCAGGTGCGCGCCGAAGGAATGCCCCGTATTGCCGATGATGCCCACCTGCTGGCCCTGCGAAACGTGCTGGCCGGAGGAAACGTCTATGCGGTAAAGATGCGCGTACAAAGTAGAAAGACCGTCTCCGTGGTCGACGACCACGTAATTGCCGTAGCTGTAATGATACGTCGCGGTAACGACCGTACCGGCCGCGACGGATACCGCCGCCTTGTCGTGATTCTCGTCGCCGACGACGTTGATGTCAAGACCGCCGTGACCGCCCTGGCCGTATTCCGTCGTTGTGAAGATATTGCTGTAGGGCGTCGGCCAGATAAATCCCGCGCCGGAGACCTTACCGGAACCGGAGGACAGTCTGCCCGCCTGCACCTGCGCTGCCAGCAAACGGTCGATCTCCGCCGTCGCTTCGTTCATCTGCCGCATATAGGCGTTGACAAGCGCCTGATACTCCGCGCTCTTCTCGTCGAGCGAGCTGATGACCGCCTGCACGTCGTCCCACTTATCCTTGACCGCCTGTTTATTGGCCGCCACGACCGCCTTGTCTTCTTCGACCTCGGCGCGGCTCGCCTCAAGGTCGGATTTCGCCTCCTCGAGCGCGACCTTCGCCTCTTCTTCTTTCTGCTTGGAAGCTTCAAGCTGCGTCTGCAGATCGTGCAGCGCGGCGATATCCGCCTCAATGGACTTGATCAGCGCGTCGTCGTGCTTCGCCATACTGTCCATCAGCTCAAGGCTTTCAAGGTACGCCGTGAAGTCGCTCGAGGAAAGCAGAAGCTGCAGCGACGAGGTCGAGCCGTTGATATAGATGGAACGGATCCGTTTCTTCAGATGCTCGTAAGTCTCTTCGATCCGCCGGTTGCAGTCGTCTATCTCCGTCTGCGCCTCGGCGACCTGCCCCTCCAGCGCGGTGATCAGATTCGATTTTTCCTCGATATCCACGAGAAGTACGTCGATTTTCGATTGGATCGCGTCGATGCTCTGGTCAAGCACGTCGATTTGCGACTGCAGATCCGTGATCTGCCCGCTGAGCTCGGCGGCGTATTCTTTTCTTTGATTGATATCGGACTTGAGCGACGCCATTTTCTCTTCCGCGGCGTCGATCTCGCTTTGCAGTTGTTTATTCTTTTCGCGCAGAGCCGCGATCTTCTCGTTCGTCGTCGCGCCGCTCGCGGGGAAGATGAGACAGCCGAGCAGTATCGCTGCGGCGCACGCGGCGGCGATCGCAGCAGGAAGCTTCTTATTCATCGTCGTTCACGACCTTTCCCTGCTCCTTGAGGTATCTGCCCATGGAAACGCTGGAGCCGAACATACCGGTGAATACGCCGATACAAACGAACGCGAGCAGCAGCCAGAGCGCGTAATCGCCGAAGCTGACGAGCGATGAGCCGAACACGGCAAATACGCCCGCGAAGGACACCGAAGCGAGCATATACAGAAGATAAAGCACGCCTTCCGCGACCAATGCGGATATGATGCCGAGAATGATACCCTCAATCACGAAGGGCCAGCGGATGAACGCGTTGGTCGCGCCTACCGCTTTCATGATACTGATTTCAAGACGGCGGGAGAACATCGTGATGCGCACCGTGTTCGCGATGATGAAGACCGCGACGATGAACAGCAGCGCGATCATGCCGATGCTCGCATAAGTCACCGCGTTGCGTATGCGGGTCAGTCTTTGCGCCAGATCGCTGTTTTCACGAACGCTCATCACGTTTTCGACGGCGCGGATCTGCGCGACCGTTTCGTCGAACAGAGTAAGGTCCTTCACCGTGATACGGAACGCGTTCGGAAGGAAGGACGCGTCCATTCCCTCGAAAACGCCCGCGTCTTCGCCGAGGTTCCCCATGATCGCCGCGTAGCCCTCTTCTCTTGAAACGAACTCACAGCTTTCGACGTTTTCAAGAGAGCCGAGAATGTCGCCCGCCGCCGTCGTCTGTTCGGGCGTCGCCTCGTCTCTTATGTACGCCATGATGATATTCTGCGACTCGACCGTGTCGAGAATCGCGTTGATGTTAAAGAAAATCAAGGAGGCGACGCCGATGATCACCAGACACGACATCAGCACCGTCACGGAAGCGACGGACATCAGCCTGTTGATGAAAATGGTACGGAAGCCTTCTTTGGTCAGATATTTCAGGCTTGAGGTCTTCATCGTTCGCCGCCCCCTTTCCCTGCATCCTTTCTGAAGGAAGCGCGCCGTTTCCGCACTACGTCGGTTTTGCCGTCATCGTCCGCCGGCGTTTTCATCGCGGCGTCGACTTCGCCGAGCACCTCTTTATATGCTTCGTCGATATCGATCTTCGAACCGGAAAATTCCGGCGCAGAGCTCTTTTCCGTATAAGTCGGAACTTCGTCTGCGCTGATCTCCGTGAGCTCGGCTTCGTCCTCTTCGGTGATTTCGAAGCTGACGTCCGCCGCGCTGTCTCCGGCTTTATACGCCTGAATTTTCCGCTCCACGTCTTCCCTGCCGCCGGGGATCTCGTAGTAGCTGGAACGCACCTCGGGCACCGGGGCGTTTTTCTCCGCCGGTTCGAGCGGCTTGTCGCCCTTGGCGGTATCGGACACCACGGAGCCGGAACGGATCGTAATGATACGCTTGCCCGGGAACTGCTTGACGAGCTCATGCTCGTGGGTGACCATGATGACCGTCGTGCCGTTTTCGTTGATATGGCTCAACAAATCGACGATCTCGTAAGACATCTGCGGGTCGAGGTTCCCGGTCGGCTCGTCGGCAATGATGATATCCGCCTCGTTCGCGAGCGCCCGCGCGAGCGCGACGCGCTGCTGCTCGCCGCCCGAAAGCTGATTCGGCAGGACCTTCGCCTTGGATGAAAGCCCGACGAGACTCAGGACGTAAGCTACGCGCTTGCTGATATTCTTTTCCTTCGCGCCGATCACGCGCATCGCGAACGCCACGTTGTCGTACACGCGCATATTCGGGATCAGGCGGAAATCCTGAAACACGATGCCCAGCGTGCGCCTGAAATACGGGATCTTTCGCTTGGGAATCGTGTTCAGATTATATTTATTGATAATGACCTCGCCGGAGGTCGGGACCTCCTCGCGCATCATCAGCTTCAAAAAAGTACTTTTGCCCGAACCGGAAGCGCCGAGCACAAACACGAATTCTCCGTCGCGGATATTGATGCTGACGTTCTGAAGCGCTTTCGTGCCGTTATCGTACGTTTTCGATACGTTTTTAAATTGAATCATGCAAAGTCTCCGTTTCCGAAAAGAATCAGAACTTCGCGGGGTTGGAGTCAAGATATTTCTTGACCATCAGCGCAACTTTGAACACGATAGCATCGTCGAATTCGCGCAGGTCGAGCCCGGTCAGTTTTCTGATTTTTTCCAATCTGTAAACGAGTGTGTTTCTGTGGACGAACAGTTTTCTGGAGGTCTCCGAAACGTTCAGATTGTTCTCGAAGAACTTCTGAATGGTAAACAGCGTCTCCTGGTCGAGAGAATCGATCGAGCCGCGGCGGAAAATCTCTTTGAGGAACATTTCGCAGAGCGTCGTGGGAAGCTGATAGATCAGGCGCGCAATCCCGAGATTGTCGTAATTGACGATCGTTTTTTCGGTATCGAATACCTTGCCGACCTCAAGCGCGACCTGCGCTTCTTTGAAGGAACGGGCAAGCTCTTTGATCCCCGAGGCGACCGTGCCGATGCCGACGAGAACCTTTGAATAGAACTCCGCGCCGAGTGAATCGACCACCGAACGCGCAAGCTTGTCGAGGTCCTTCGCGTCGATCCCCTGCCGCACTTCTTTGACAATCGCGATATCGCTCTCGCTGATGTTGATGATAAAATCGCGGTTCTTTTCGGGGAACAGCTCCTGGACGAGGTCAAAAACGACGACATCCGTTTTCTCGGTCACACGCAGAAGAAGCACGACGCGGTTCGCCGTATCGTTGAAATGCAGCTCCTTCGCCTTGAGATAAACGTCACCCGGAAGAATATTGTCAAGCAGTACGTTTTTGATGAAATTGCGTTTATCGTATTTCTCATCGTAATACTGCTTCACGTTCGAAAGCGCGACCGCGACCATCGCGGCGAAGGAAGACGCGCGCGGGTCGCTGTTTTCAACGAACGCGGCGTATTCCGGGTGAATCGGCGAGCCGAAGGAATGGAAGACGTATTCGCCGATCACGACCGGCCCGTTGGCGGCAAACGCTTCCGCGACGGCGCCGGGCACCGTTTCGCCGATTTTGCCAAGTTCACTGCAGGAAATAATCGTTCCGCTCTCGTCGATGACGCCGATCCGGCACTGTACGGCGTCTTTCATCTGATGGATGATGCTCTGATAAAGTCTGTTCGACATAGACAAAACCTCCGGAAGGATATATTTGACCTCACCCTTTGAAAAAAGATGAGCGCACGGTCTATAAAATCATTCTACACAATTTACAATCAATTTTCAAGCAATTTATCAAAAAATGCGAAATAAAACGAGAATAATAGACCATTTTACACAAACAGTGGATTTTTATTGTCTGATTTGCACAACGAATCCTCGACAATGAGGGTAATTATGCCTAAAATATTCTGTGGTTATTTTGACGAATACCCCGGCATGTTTTTCGTGATATTAAGCATATAATCTATAAAATACGCTACGGGGAGAGAATCATCCGCCATGCTCCGGAATTTCAGAAAACACATGAAGCGCGCCGCGGTGATTTCGCTGGCGCTTTCTTTCGCGTTGTTCGGCGCCGGCTGCGCCGCATACCGGCAAAAGGACGTATTCGCCCTGATCCGGGATTTCAGCGCCGCGGGAGGCGGCAAAATCGATTTCGAAGAAATCCTTGTGGCAGGCGCCGATTATTACCTGTTCCCCGCAGAAAACGAGCCCGTGCGGTACGTCATGCGGGTTCGGACGGACGAATTCGACGCGCCGTATGAGGCGAGCGTGCTGTTCCGCGCCGGGGACGCATCGGACGAAGAAGCGGAAAACGCCGAAATCACAGCGCTGCTCCGCGCGTTCTGCGAAACGGGTCAGGAGGAAGGCGAAGCGCTGCTCCGGCTGCTGACGGAATCCGAATCGCCCGACGGGGAAAACAGATCCGTCAGCAAAAACGGGATTACGCTTACGGAAAGCAGGAACGAACTGTATCGGGTGGCGACGGTCAGCGTCGGATACTGATTGCGCGCTGCGGCAAATCAGCGTTTAATTCAGCGAAACATACTTAATCTGCGGGGTGTCGCGAAACGCAGTGAATATGATTCGCACGCGGTCCGCCTTCACCGTGTCCAGCTCGCAGATTCTGCAGCTTCCGATCGTCGTACCCCGGTATACGGTACGAAGGGCGCCCTTTTTATCGGGAAGCTGCACCTCGAACGATTCGATTCGCTGGCCGTTGCGGATATTCTCCTTGACGACGAGTTTGTCGAAAAGCTCGGGCTCTTCAAACCGGATATCGATATACGGCGTTTTTTCGTCCTGCGCGGGCATCCAGAATCCGTCGCCGCGTTTCTTGATATTTTCGACGCCGTAAACCTCGCTCAAGGCTCCGCTCGCTTCGACTGCGCCGCGCTCCGCGACGAGATTATAACCGAAATGCAGTCTCAGGTCCTTTGCGAAGTTTTTCAGAATCGAAGCGTCCATATCCTGGAAATTTCCCTGCTTGTCGGGACAGATCCCGAGCATCAGATTTGCGTTTCCGCCGACGGAATCGATATACAGCTTCCAGAGCTTGTCTTTCGTTTTCGCGCTGTAATTCTGCTCCTTATTGAAGAACCAGCCCTCGCGCAGCGGCACGCCGACCTCGAGCGGGTACCAGATGAACGACTCGTCTTTTTTAATCGATTTCGCGCTGCCGATATCCGGAGAAAGGAACGT
>JAFRTA010000078.1 GCA_017427315.1 Clostridia bacterium | reverse complement strand
GGGATGCAGAACATCATTCGACGATACCGAATCAAGTGTATTTTACCATATTTTCTTCGTTTCGTCAATAAAAAATCGGCAAAAACAAACAAACGCAGCAAAAAAGAAATCGGCGGGGCGAAAAAACGCCCCGCCGATCGCGCTTTGTCCGTCAGAAGCTTTTAAACATCTCGCCCAGACTCATAAACGCTGCGACGATCGCTTTCAGCACGTCGCCGAATCCGCCGAGATCGTTGAATACCTTGCCGATTGCATCGGTAAGCTTTCCGATATCGAAATTCTCCATTTTTCTCGCCTCCTTGCGATCAGACTGGTTTCGTCGGGTTGCCCGCGATATTTGCGATGACGTTGTAGATCAGGAAATACAGCTTTCTGATAAAATCGATCACATTCGCAAATGCGGATATAACCGTCGGGATCGTGTCGTTCGGCTCGACAGCCGGCAGCTTGACTTCCATGACGACTACCTCCGGTTCGTTTTTTATCAATATCATTATAGCATATCCGTTTTACGGAATCAAGGAAAATGTTTGAATTTTTAAAAAACGCATCCCGTGTTTTTTCTTCCGGGCAGACGCGAAAATCGGCAAGATATCTTGACGGATTCTGCGTGAAGTGTTACAATTAAATGTAATATTATATGAAACAGAAAGGAATACCGTTTATGTCAGGACATTCCAAATGGAGCACGATCAAAAGAAAAAAAGAAAAGACCGATAACGCCCGGGCGAAAGTCTTCACAAAGATTGGCAGGGAGATCGCCGTCGCCGTGCGCGCAGGCGGTCCCGATCCCGCGGGCAACTCGAAACTCAAGGACGTGATTGCGAAGGCGAAGGCAGCGAACGTGCCGAACGATAATATCGAGCGCATCATCAAAAAAGCCGCCGGCGATCAGAACGCCGACAATTACGAAGAGATCGTTTACGAGGGCTACGGCCCCTGCGGCGTCGCCGTCGTGGTGGAAACGCTGACGGATAACCGCAACCGTACCGCGGGCGACGTGCGCCACTATTTTGACAAATACGGCGGGAATATGGGCCAGAGCGGCAGCGTAATGTTCATGTTCAGCCGCCAGGGCGTGATCCTGATCGAAAAGGAAGACGTGGACGAGGATAAGCTGATGGAGGACGCGCTCGAGGCAGGCGCGGTCGACTTCCTTACCGACGGCGACGTGTTCGATATCCGCACCGAAGTCAACGACGTGACCGCGGTCGGCGAGGATCTGCAGGCGAAGGGCTACGCGCTCGCTTCCATTCAGGCGGAATACGTGCCCTCGACCTATACGCGCATCGACGACCCCGACGCGATCGTCAATATGGGAAAAATGCTCGAGATGTTCGAAGACAACGACGATGTGCAGGCGGTCTGGCACAACTGGGAGAACGAGGACGACTACGAGGGATAAGCCCCGAACGGAGAGAAAGCTATGAAGTTTTTTCAGGATACAGTCGACGTATTCTTCAAAGCGCTCGGCGACAAGGCGATCTCCGTCTCGTCGGTGTTTTGTGAGTTTACGCTCGGCGGAAGAACGTTTTCCGTCAAGTGGTACGGCGTGATCATCGCCTTCGGCTTTTTGCTTGCGGTGCTGTTCGGCGGGCGTATCGCTTATAAATGGCGCGTCAGTCTCGATAAAATGATCGACGTGCTGATTTACGGCACGATCCTCGGCATCGTCGGCGCGCGTCTTTATTATGTGATATTTTCGTGGGACAGCTATAAAGAGCACCCGCTCGATGCGTTCAAGATCTGGGAGGGCGGCCTTGCGATTTACGGCGGCATCATCGGCGGCGTCCTGGGCGCGTATATTACCTGCCGCGTCCGCAAACTCAATTTCTGGAACCTGCTCGACATGGTCGGCATGAGCCTTCTGATCGGTCAGGGGATCGGCCGCTGGGGGAACTTTGCCAATCAGGAAGCGTTCGGCACGAACACGACGCTGCCATGGGGCATGTACAGCGAAAAAACCGCAAGCGCGCTCTATGCGGAGAGCGCGGCGCTCGCGGAGCGCGGCATCAGCGTCGATCCCGCGGGATACGTTCACCCGACGTTTCTTTATGAATCGGTTTGGTGCCTTCTCGGTTTCGCCGTGCTTTATCTTATCATGAAAAAGTTCCGCAGGTTCAGCGGGCAGCTTTTCCTCTGCTACGGCATGTGGTACGGATTCGAGCGAATGGTCGTCGAAGGCTTGCGTACCGACAGCCTCTATATCGGGCAGACGAACATCCGCGTTTCGCAGGTTCTGAGCGCGGCGCTGGTTTTCGTATGCCTTGCGCTGTTCTTTATCAAAATGATAAAGTATACGAAACACCCGCAGCCGATCGAGGGCGTGGATTTCTTCCCGCCGGACGCCGCGATGAGCTTCAAAGAGAAAAAAGAGGCAAAGAAAAAAGCACAGCTTGAAAAAACGGCGGAAGGTACGGCGCCCGAGCTTCCGGCGGAATCCGCGGAAGCCGAACCCCCTGCGGAAGCCGCTGCGGACATTGTGCAAAAAGCCGGTGACGGCGAATGAGTTTTCCGTTCCGTTTGAGAAACAGGATTCAGAAAGGCAGAAAAAAAGAAATGATACGGGTATTGATCTATAACGAGTTCCGACATGAAAAAGACGCAAACAGCAAGGCTGCAAAGGTCTATCCCGACGGGATCCACGGTGCGATCGCCGGTTTTCTCGGCAAAGAGGACGATATTGAGGTCAGCACCGTAACGCTCGACGATATCGAAACCGGAATTACGGAAAAGATTCTCAAGAATACCGACGTGATCGTCTGGTGGGGCCATATGGCGCACGACGACGTACCCGATAAAACAGCCGCCATGGTGCAGGAAGCCGTTCTCAACGGTATGGGCGCGGTGTTCCTTCATTCCGCGCACAAATCAAAGCCTTTCATGCGGCTGATGGGCACGAGCTG
>JAFRTA010000077.1 GCA_017427315.1 Clostridia bacterium | reverse complement strand
GTGCATAATGGCGGGTTATCGCTTGATTTTCCATAACTCTTTGAATTATAAATCTTGGCATTATCTATTACGAGCGAAGCAAGCAACAAGGTTCCGGGGTACCCGCCCCAAATCTTTGATTTGGCTGCCGGGTCGGGTTCTTATAATAAAAAGGCGCGAAGCGCTTTTCCATAATTCCGAATTCCGAATTCCGAATTCCGCATTACAAATACTGATTTGCGGGCTGCTCCGCAGCCCGACAAATCAGTATTTGCCAAACTGTATCTTCTTAACGACGTTCGCCATGCTGTCTGCGAACACGTCGTAATCCGCCTCTTTCCCCACCACAGTGCCGTAATGGGTGGGGATCGCCGCCTTGGGCGCGAGGGCTTTCGCAAGCTCCCGGGCCTCTTCCGCGGTCATCGTATAGGTGCCGCCGATGGGCAGCATGGCGATATCGCATTTTACCGCCCGAGCCTCTTCCGTGTCGTCGGTGTCGCCCGCGATATAAACGCGCGCGCTGTCCACGGTGAGGATATATCCCAGCCATCCGTTTTTCTTCGGGTGGAATTGTTTATTCGTGTTGTAGGCGGCAACGGTCTCCACCGGAAAGCCCAGAATTTCCGCCGAGCTTCCGGGGGCGAGGGCGACGATATCCGCGTCTTCGACGCCGATCTTTTTTACGTCCGCCGTCATGGATTCCGGAACCACGAAGACGGTATCGTCCCTGCGGATCTTTTCGATATCCTCCGGGGAAAAATGGTCGTAGTGGGCGTGAGTGATAAAGATCAGATCCGCGTCGTGCGGCGCGTCCGGCAGCCGGAACGGGTCGATATAGATGATTTTGTCCGCCGCGATGCGGATGCTGCTCTGCTCGTTGACCGTGATGCGGTCAAGAAGCGCGTCGACGGGCGACGCAGCGGCGTTTTCGGAGACCGCTTCGGCGGTCGTGTCTTTTGCCGTGTTCATCGTTGTTCCTCCGTTATGGTTTGTATCTGCCGTACACGCGGCGAGGATAAACAGCAGGACCGCAAGCAGCGCCGCAGGCGCTGCGGTTATTTTTTTATTCATTCCGTGCCTCCGTTGTGGTAAATTCTGATTTATCGCGGAGCGATAAATCAGAATTTACAGACTCGAGACTCAAGACCCGAGACCCAAGATACAGACTTAAAGTCTGTGCGACTTGGTAAAAACCGAGATAAACCGCGGCTTTTTTATCGTTATCTTGCGTAGATTTCAGCACCTCGGGACTCGGGTCTCGGTACTCGGGACTTAAATTCTGATTTCACGGCTCCGCCGTGAAATCAGAATTTGACATCCGCATACAGCGGGAAATGATCCGAAACGAATCTGCCGTCGACGCCGTCGGTCACCACACGGAACGTATCGACCGTGATCCCGGCGGAGCAGAGGATATAATCCAGCTTCAGATCCGGCCAGCTTTCCGGCTTGCACTCGTGGTACGTGCCCCGTCCCGCGCTGTCCGCAGCGGCGTATCGGGCGTCGGACAGCAGCGCGGTCATGGTATCGTAAGCCTCGCCGCCCTCGCCGGTGTTCATATCCGCGGTGAAGACCACGGGCAGCGCCGCGAAACGCTCCGCGATGAAATCGGCGATCAGCTTCGCGCCGAAGACCCGCGCGTCCTCCGAGACGTGGTCGAAATGGGAATTCACGTGCACGTAGATCTTGCCGGTGGCGCGCTCGCGCAGCTTCGCCCAGGTGCAGACGCGGCGGCAGCCGGCGCCGGGACCGTAGGAGGGCTTGTCAGGCGTTTCGCTGAGCCAGAAATCACCGTGATCCACAAGCTCCAGCTTCTCCTTGAGCCAGAAGATCGGGTTCGCCTCGCCGAGCCCCAGCTTTTCAAGGCCGTTGTCCCGCGCGACGCCCACGTACCCGTATTCCGGCAGGCCGGCCTTCAAAGCCAGATACCAGTCGGGCGAGGCCTCCTGCAGACCGAAGGAATCCGGCGCGATCTTCCGGATCTGCTCGACGACAAGGGACCGCCGGGCGATCGCCGGAACGCCGTTGTTGTCGGCAACGCGCACATTGAAGGAGAGAATGCGCAGCTCGTCCGCCTTCTTTTCGGTCGCCTCGAAGATCTCAAGATCGTGTCCCTCCATGGTATCCGTCCATTTGACAAGGCCGGAGGAGGTAAACGCCGAAATGAGAATGAGGAAAAAGGAAATGAATTTTAAAATAAGCTCTGTCATAATGATCACCTTTCGAGGGGTATCATACCATACACTGCACAAAAAAGCAATAAGGACGGCGCTCTCTTTTGATTTTTATTGACAGGAAAAGAGGGAAATGATAAAATGTCGGTATACTGAATAAAAAGGACGGCGCAAAATGAAAAAGCTTCTTCTGATCGGCGATTCGATCCGCATGAATTACGACCGGTACGTCCGGCAGGCGCTGGAGGGGCAGGCGCAGGTGCTCACCCCCGACGAAAACGCCTGCTTCGCCGCTTATACCTACTACGCCATCGGCGACTGGGAGCACCGGCTGCGATTCGGCGAGGACGTGGACCTGATCCACTGGAACGTGGGGCTTCACGACGTGATCCGGTTCCATTACGACGAGCCCATGACCCCGCCGGATATTTACGGCTATTACCTCGGGCGCATCATCCGCCGTCTGAAGGACGTTTACCCCCGCGCGCAGCAGATCTTCGCCCTGTCCACGCCCGGACGCGATGAAAAATACGTGCTGCCGTGGATCGTGCGCAAAAATAAGGATATCGACGAGATCAACCGCGTCGCCCTCGGCGTGATGGAACAGAACGGCGTGCCGGTCAACGACCTTGCCTCGGTAGTGCGGCAGTACGACCCGGACGATATCTACGCCGACGCGACCCATTATAACTACACCGGCGCGGTCATTCTTGCAAAGGCCGTGCTGGACAAGGTCTGCCCGGTGCTGGGCGTGACGCCGGATCTGTCGAAGATCCGCCCCGAGGAAGAGACGAGGACGGATATAAGACAATGAGCCGAGAGACGTTTTTGCGGAGTTTTTTACTGAAAACCCCCGACGGCGATTGCATGTGCGACGCGCAGATCCTGATCGACGGCGCGCCGGAGAACAGTCCGTTCAGCGCTGCGGTGCGGTTGGTGTACGACGGAGAGGAATACGCAGAGCGGGATGGGGATGAGTTTTATATTAACCAGCTTGTGAGAATACAGAAACGGCTCCCGGACAGCGTGAAGATCGCCTGCTGCATGACCTGCCGCCACGGAAACGAGTGTGTTTACGGCAATATCCCCGGAGAATATTACTGTTTCAAGGATCTGAGATTTTCGTGCAAGAATGATTTGCTCCCGTATATGACGCCGGAGCGTCTTGAAGCCCGGCGGCGGGATTTTGCCTTTGTCTGCAATGACTGGCAGCCGCAGAGCAAAGAGTATTTTACTTATAATGAGTTTATCGATCTGCTGTAAACAAGATGTTCATAGAAGATTTGTTTGAATTCCCTTTCGGTATTGTCCGGCGGCTGTTATGCTGCAATATACAATAATTTTGTAAAGGAGCGATTTGCGATGTCAAAGTACCTGATCGTCAACGCAGACGATTTCGGCCTGTGCAAGTCCGCCAACGAAGCGGTGTTCGAGCTGTTCGAGGGCGGCAATCTCAAGTCCTCGACGATCATGATGCCCTGTCCCGGAGCGGAGGAGGCTGTGAAATTCTCCATAGACCATCCGGAATATCCCATCGGCGTGCACCTGACCATGACCGCGGAGTGGAAGAACTACCGCTGGGGAACGCTTTCCCATGCGCCCTCGCTGCTGGATCCCGACGGTTATATGTGGCATGAATCCGACCAGGTGCAGCGTCACGCGACGAAAGCCGACCTTGAGCGGGAGACCCGCGCCCAGATCGACCGGGCGCTGGCCATGGGCATGAAGCCCTCGCATATCGACAACCATATGGGCTCGCTCTACGGGCACCAGACCGGGCGGCTGAGCCTGATCCCCATGACGCTGCGCATCGTGGGCGAATACGGCTACGCCTACCGGCTCTATACGAAGACCGACAGACGCACCTGTCCCGCGGGCGTGCCGTGGAAGATCTTCGCGCCGACGGGCAAGCTCAACGAGCGCTGGACGAAGAAATACGGCGTGATCGTGCCGGATTATCTTCTCTTCCCGGACTGGAGCCCGATCCTGAAGCTGATGCACGGCGATTTCGACTATGAGCTGTATAAAAAGGTGATCCTGCGCATCTGGGCGGATATTCCCGACGGCGTGACCGAGACCTTCGTGCACCCGGCGATCGCCTCCGACGAGCTGCGGGGCATCACGAGCCTGTGGTATTGCCGTGACGCGGAATATAAGCTGATGAAGGACCCCGAAACCTGGGAATACCTCGCCTCGAAGGGCGTGGAGATGATCAGTTATCGGGAGCTGGTGGAGATGAAAAAATTCTGATTTCACGGCGGAGCCGTGAAATCAGAATTTAAGTCCCGAGTACCGAGACCCGAGTCCCGAGGTGCTGAAATCTACGCAAGATAACGATAAAAAAGCCGCGGTTTATCTCAGTTTTTACCAAGTCGCACAGACTTTAAGTCTGTATCTTGGGTCTCGGGTC
>JAFRTA010000013.1 GCA_017427315.1 Clostridia bacterium | reverse complement strand
CCGCTTCCGTGCAGGAAATGGCGGATCTGACGGCGCTCGCTTTTGACCTTTCCGACAAATACCGCGTGCCTGCGATGCTTCTTGCGGACGGCACCATCGGCCAGATGATGGAACCCGTCGAGCTGCCCGAGGAGAGCGGCTGCACCGTCGAAAAGCCTTGGGCAGTCACCGGCACAAAAATGCAGAGAAAGCACAATATCGTCAATTCGCTTTATCTTGTCCCCGAAGAGCTCGAAAAGACCAATTTCGAACGCTTTGAGCGTTACGCGCAGATCGAGGAAAACGAAGTCAGATACGAAAGCTTCATGACCGAGGACGCAGACGTGTGCGTCGTCGCGTTCGGCATTGCAGCGCGCGTTTCGAAAAACGCCGTCGTCGCCGCGAGGAACGAAGGGATCAAGGCGGGGCTGATCCGCCCGATCACGGTATGGCCGTTCCCGAAAAAGGCGATCGCCGAGACGGCGAAGCACGTGAAGGGCTTCGTCAGCGTAGAGCTTTCCATGGGCCAGATGATCGAGGACGTCCGCCTCGCCTGCGAATGCGCGCGGCCCGTCTCGCTCTGCAGCCGCGTGGGCGGCATGATCCCCTCGCCCGACGAAGTGCTTGACGCGATCAGAAAAATGAACGGAGGGCAGAAGTGATGGTAGTTTTTGAGAAACCGAAAAGCTTAACGGACGCCGAGTTCCATTATTGCCCGGGCTGCACCCACGGCATCATCCACCGTCTCGTTGCCGAAGCGATCGACGCGACCGGCTGCGAGGGCAGAACCGTCGGCGTCGCTCCCGTCGGATGCGCCGTCATGGCTTACAATTACTTTGCCTGCGACATGGTCGAAGCTGCGCACGGCAGAGCGCCCGCCGTCGCGACGGGACTCAAGAGAGCGATGCCCGACCACGTGATCTTCACTTATCAGGGCGACGGCGACCTCGCCTCCATCGGCATGGCGGAAACCGTTCACGCCGCCGCGCGGAACGAAAACATCACCGTGATCTTCGTCAACAACGCGATCTACGGCATGACCGGCGGCCAGATGGCACCGACCTCCCTGCCCGGACAGGTCACGCAGACCTCCCCCTACGGCAGAGACGTGAAGACCGCAGGCTACCCGGTCAAGGTCTGCGAGATCCTGCGCGATCTCGACGGGCCCGAGTTCATCGCCCGCGTCGCGGTCAACAACGTAAAAAACGTTCGTAACGCGAAGAAGATCATTCAGAAAGCGTTCGAGAACCAGATCGCCGGCAAGGGCTTTTCGCTTGTCGAGGTCGTTTCCTCCTGCCCGACCAACTGGGGCATGACGCCCGTCAAGGCGTTGGAATGGGTCGAGGAGAAAATGATCCCCTATTATCCGCTCGGCGTATACAAAGACAGAAGCGCGAAGGAGGAAAACTGACATGACGACTGAAATCCTCATCGCCGGATTCGGCGGCCAGGGCGTTCTTTTCGCCGGAAAATTCCTCGCTTATAAGGGCTTGCTTGAGAATCGCAATCTGAGCTGGCTCCCCTCCTACGGGCCGGAAATGCGCGGCGGCACGGCGAACTGCAGCGTGATCCTGAGCGACGAGAGCGTCGGCTCCCCCATCGTTTCCAAGCCGGACGTACTGATCGCGATGAATCTGCCCTCGCTCGACAAATTCGAAAACGACGTCGTTCCCGGCGGCAAAATCTTCGTTGAATCCACGCTTATCTCTCGCAAGGTCGAACGCGACGACGTGACGGCTTATTACGTTCCCGCGACGTTTCTTGCGCAGTCTATCGGCGCGCCGACGCTCGCCAACATGGTCATGATCGGCAAGCTCATCAAAGAGACCGGCGTCGTTTCTTATGAAGAGCTTGACGCAGCGCTGAAGAAGGTCGTCTCCGCAAGACACGCGGACCTTCTCGATATCAACAAAAAAGCGATCGAAACGGGTTACGGCTGCTGATTTTCACACCGTTCCCATTCCTCGTTTTCTTTCTTTGCCCGAATAAAAAATAAACAAAGACTGTTTCTCTTGTTCCGGGAGAAGCAGTCTTTTTTGCCGAAGGGATCATAAATCAAAGCTCTGAACCATGTATCAGCAATTCGGAATAGGATAGTTCCAGCGCTTTCGATAAATAAACGAGCTCGATATCCGTCACGAATCTCTGTCCCGATTCGATTCTCTGAACGGCGTTTTTGTCCACGTCAAGGCCGATCAATTGCAGCCTGTCTGCAAGCTCACGCTGGGATATGCGCATTTCTTTTCTTCTCTTTGCGAGCACCTGACCGCAGACATTGTTCGCACCGTCCGACGATTTATTGATAAACATGACTTTTTTCCTCTTTTTTTGACATTTAGTACTTGTCATTTTTTATATTATATGCTATAGTGAATGCATAAATGACATTTTGTGAATGTCATATAATCGGAGGAAAACAAAATGAAAATTCAAAGAAAACTGCGTTATCTGATTTATGGGGTCATTTTTATCATCTGTCTTTCATTTACGTCCTGCGAGATTATAACGGCCGGTGAGACGAAATATGCCGACGAGATTGTTACAGAACAAAATCTCAACGTCGGGATCGAAATCAACGATGACGGTTACTACTCTTTTATGGGAGATTCCGAAATCTCCTACGATCGGAACGGAGAGATCAAATGGATCTGTCTGCATGAACCCGCACTGCTCTCTTATAAAGTCTCGTCCTTGTGGAACAACGGCGTTTATGTGCTCAGCTTATCCGACTGCGAACATCTGAAGAAGGTTATTACCGATACCTGCAACGAGCTTCGCAAAGCAGGAAACGACGAACTTGCCAAGGAACTGCACGTCGCTTTATCGATCATCGAAGACGCCGGCCCGTATACCGATGCGAGCACTTGATTATATATCAAAAAATACGATTCAGAGAATACTCCCATGGTCTTTTCGAGTTTATTATTTCTTCTTGCGTTTCTGCCACTGAATCTTGTCTGTTATTTTATTGCGAAAAAGATTCGGACGAGGAATATCGTCCTGCTGGTTTTCTCTCTGTTCTTTTACGCATGGGGAGAACCGGTCTATGTAGCGGTTCTTCTCTTTATGTCTTTTTGTTGCTGGAGATTTTCTCTCCGGCTGGAATCGGAAAAGACGCGTCATGGCAGGAAGGGCTGGCTGCTGAACGCAGTCATTGTCTGCATCGGAACGATTTGTATTTTCAAATACACCGGGTTTATGATCCAAAACCTGAACCTTCTGCCGTTTTTCAACATCCCGGTTCCGAAAATATCGCTTCCGATCGGCATTTCGTTTTACACCTTTCAACTGCTGACGTATGTCGTCGACGTATACCGCGGAGAAGTTCACGCGCAGAAGCAATATTATAAAGTCCTTTTATACGCCGGACTCTTTCATCAGTGTATCGCAGGCCCGATCGTTCGCTACGGAGATATTGAAGCCGAAATACGATCCCGCAGAACGACGCTGGATTCTCTTTACGCCGGGTTAACTCGTTTTATCTGCGGACTTGCCAAAAAAACGATCCTTGCGAACAGTTGCGGCGCGTTGGTTGATATGCTCCTGCTTTCCGACGGCGAGATCGGCGACGTTTCCCTTCTTGCGCAGAATCTTGAAACGCTGCAGAGCCGTTCCGCACTTACGCTCTGGATCGGCATGGCGTTTTATATGCTGCAGATCTATCTGGATTTTTCCGCTTATTCCGACATGGCGATCGGCTTAGGGTTGATTTGCGGTTTTCATTATAAAGAGAATTTCCGTTATCCGTATATTTCGGGAAGCATAACGGAATTCTGGCGCAGATGGCATATCTCCCTCGGTTCCTTCTTCAGGGATTACGTATATATTCCTCTCGGCGGCAACAGGAATGGAAAGATGCGAACCTATCTGAACCTTCTCATCGTCTGGGCGCTCACGGGCCTATGGCACGGAGCGAGCTGGAATTTCGTTCTCTGGGGGCTTTACTTCTATTTTTTCCTTGTTCTCGAAAAAACGATGCTCCGGAATATGCTGAACAAAAGCCGCATTTTAAAACACGTTTACGTGATCGCCGTCACATATTTCGGCTGGGTCTTTTTCCGTTTCACGCAACCTGAACTGCTGCAGGCGGTTTTCGGCGGGATGTTCTGCGGAAACGGGAACCCGATCCTGACGTATGAATCCTTCCGTCTGGCGCTGCGCTGCCTGCTTTTCTTCACGATATGCTGCGCCGCCTGCACCCCGTTGATTCCGGCGCTGCGAAACAGACTTCTCGTCAAGGGGCGGAAAAACCGAAGAACGGCACGAGCGGAGCAGATCCTCATCATCCTGATCCCGTGCGTCCTGCTGCTGCTCTCCGTCGTCGCGCTGACCGGAGATACCTACAATCCGTTTCTCTATTTTCAGTTTTAGGGAGGATACACATGAAAACGAGAAGAATCGTCAAATTGATCACGATCGGCGCAATCATCGACCTGATCGCCGTAATGAGCGTGCTTTCCATGCTGTTTTTCCTCCGCCCGGACGAGTCGGAAACGGAAAAACGGAAGCTGGCTCAGTTCCCGGCGTTTTCCGTTTCCGCCCTGTTCAGCGGCGACTATTTTTCCGATATCTCAATCTGGTTTTCCGATACCATGCCGTTTCGGGACGGGCTGATCGGGGTCAACAACGTCATACAAATGCTTCTGGGCACAGACGCCCCGCAGCGCGGATTTCAGGAACAGTCCGCCGATGAGATTCCGGACGCGGCGGCGCTTCCGCCCGAAACGCTCCCGATCGCGACGACCGCGCCCCCGGCAACAACCGCGGAGCCGCCCGCGGTTACGGAAGCGCCGATCGATACAGCCGTTCCGTCGTCGCCCGCGGACGAAGGGCCCGTTCCGTCAAACGTGGAGACCATCGGCAGTATATTGGTCGCAGGCAACGCCGGATATGAGTATTACAACTTCTCACAATCCGCGGCAAACAACTATGTCGGCGCAGTAAACGCCGCGGCGGCCCGTCTTGCGGGCAGGGCGACCGTTTACGATATGATCGTGCCGACAAGCATGGACGTCGTGCTGGATACGCGCGTTCGTGAAAAGGTTTCGTCCGACAACCAGCAGAAAGCAATCGGTTATATGGAAAGTCTTCTGCTCCCGGAGGTTCGTCGTGTCAGCATCTTCGACATCCTCACGGCGCACAGGAAAGAATATATTTATTATCGCACCGACCACCATTGGTCTTCTCTGGGCGCGTATTATGCTTATCTGCGGTTCTGCGCCGTCAAGGGCGCCGTACCCTGTCAGCTGAACGAATGCGGACTGCAGCGCTTTGACGGTTTCCTCGGCACGTTCGCAAACAAGGATAAAGCGCTCGCGTCCGAACCGGACTGTGTCGACGCCTATACGCCGCCGGGGGACTATAAAATCACGATCCGTGACAAAAAACTGAACGTCGACGAAGGAAGTATGATCTACGACGAGAGCAATGCGGGAGCATCGCTGAAATACGGCGCGTTTATCTGGGGCGATAACGCGTATTCACTGATTGAGGATAAAGCCAAACCGACCGGAGAGAGCTGTCTTCTTGTCAAAGAGAGCTTCGGAAACGCGCTTGCTCCTTTTCTTGCATATAATTATAAATATCTATACGTGATCGATTACAGGCATTATACGGGAAGCATCTGCACGCTCGTCGAAGAAAAGGGCATCACAGACGTTGTCTTTTGCAATAACGTCTCAATGACGCGTTCGCAGAGCCTGATCGATCAGCTGACGGCGCGTCTTTGAGTCAAACAATAGCTGCATTCTTTGACGTTCGTTTTTTTACTTTAGAAGCAGTAATCAAACTATATCTTACGAATAAAGGTGTCGTAACGTCGGATATTAAAGAAAAATAAAAAAATCTATTGACTTTTCTCCGTTCATCGGCTAAAATAGCTTAAAACCGCACAATAAAAATGCATGGATGGCATTATGCTTTTTGCAAGCTTCGTCCCAGAGAGTCGGCGGAGGGTGCGAGCCGACGCGAAAACAAAAAGCAGTCTCCTGCCGGAGCAGGTCCCTTGAACGCGCTGCGTCGAAGTAGGGGGATCCGGGCAAGTCCCGTTACAGACTTGACGCTTGTCAGAGCGTTCAGAGGGGCCGCGCGAGCGGCAATTCGGGTGGTACCGCGATTTTTCAAAATCGTCCCGGAAGCAGACAGCTTCCGGGATTTTTT
>JAFRTA010000076.1 GCA_017427315.1 Clostridia bacterium | reverse complement strand
TCGATCTGACGGCGGAACAGCGGGATCACGCTGCCGTTGCTGCCGAGAACGTTGCCGAAGCGTACGGCGACGAATTTGGTCTGTGAGATACGGGAATAATACTCGATCACCATCTCGCAGAGACGTTTCGTCGCGCCCATGATGTTGGTCGGATTGACCGCCTTGTCCGTTGAAATGAATACAAATACGCTGGAGGCGAACCGATGCGCGGCGTCCGCGACATTGCGGGTGCCGAACACGTTGTTCTTGACCGCCTCGTTCGGCGAATCCTCCATCAGCGGCACGTGCTTATGCGCCGCGGCGTGATAAACGACCTCGGGACGGAAGGTCCCGAAAATACCGTCGACGCGCTCCTTGTCCCGCACCGAGCCGATCAGCACCTCGAGCTCCAGCTCGGGATGCGCCGACAACAGCTCCTGCTGCAGCGCGTACGCGTTGTTTTCGTAAATATCGAAAATAATCAGCTTTTTCGGCTTATGACGGGCGATCTGGCGGCAAAGCTCGCTCCCGATCGATCCGCCGCCGCCCGTGACGAGCACGGTCTTGCCGCTGACGTAGCCCATGATCTGCTCCACGTTGACGTTGACGCTGTCCCGCCCGAGCAAATCGTCGATTTTTACGTCGCGAAGCTGCGCCGCGCTGACGTCGCCGCCGGCAAGCTGATAAAGCGCGGGCACCGTGCGCAGACGGCAATTGACCTCGCCGCAGGCGTCGATCACCGCGCGCCGCTCCTGCGCCGAAGCGCTCGGCAGCGCGATAATGATCTCTTCCACGTTGTATTTTCCGACAGCTTCCCTGATTTTCTCCTTGCCGCCGACGATCGGGATATTATTCAGATAATGCCCGAGCTTGCTTCTGTCGTCGTCAATGATGCAGACCACGTTATTATGCGACGTCGCCGGGTTGTTCGCAAGATCGCGCAAAAGCAGGGCTCCGGCTCTGCCCGCGCCGATGAGCATGGTGCGGGCGCGGCTGTCCGCCTTCGGCCGGATCCCGTAAGACGTGCGCGCCATATCGCGCAGCCGGTAGGAGAACCGGAACACGCCTTCCGCAAGCGCAAGCAGCAGAAACGCGATGATCGGATAGCTTCGCGGCAGCGCGAGCTCGTTATTGCCGAGAATACGCGGCAGCACGGTCTGCATCAGGATATACTGCAGGCTCGTTGACAGCGCGCAGCCGCCGACGAGAATGAACGCCTCGGTGATCCCGGCATAGCGCCAAAGGATCTTGTAAATATTGAAAAATTTGAAAAACAGCAGCGAAAGCGCCGTGTTGAACACCGCACAGTAAAGAATGTTCTGCAGATACGGGCTCTCGTAGAAATTCGTCAGATTGAATTCCATACGCACCAGCACGGCAAGAATGTTCGTTGCGTTGATAATGACGATATCGGCAAGAACGAGCAGAAATACGCGCAGTCTTTCCCGTCCCCGTTTATGATCGCTCAAATCGACAGACCTCTTATCTCTCATTAGTAATGGCAAATTATATTTTATTTATTCTATCATTTTAAGGAAGAATTGTCAATCCGTGTAAATTCTGATGTTTGCACTGCGCGCATATATCAGAATTTGCGCCCCGCCGGATTTCCGGCGGGGCGCTTCCGTCAATCAAACGGATTGTATGCGAAGGGGTTCGTCTCATCCGGGCTGTCGGGGAACAGCGTCTCCTCCTCCGGCTCCGTCTCTTCGATTACGGCGCCGCGGTCCTCGATCAGCTCCACGTTCACGTCAAACTGCCTGACCGT
Source organism: Clostridia bacterium (assembly GCA_017427315.1). GTDB lineage: Bacteria > Bacillota > Clostridia > Oscillospirales > Acutalibacteraceae > RGIG2774. Next base: position 4,144 of record JAFRTA010000076.1, on the reverse strand, counting down.
ATAATTGCTGCTGATGCGCACGATCGTAAGCTTCAGGGTATCGCCGGGCTTCGCCTTTTCCATCAGATTCGGCAGCACGTCGCTGTCGTCGAGCGGGATACCGTTGACGGCAATGACCATATCGCCCTTTTCAACGTCTTCTTTGCGCAGATTGCTGTCGGATGTGATCGACTCGATGACGATGGAGCCCTTCGGATATTCCTTGAGCTGCACGACCATCGTGTAGGTCTCGTACGCCGAAGCGGGCAGATAGGTGATGCCGAGCTTCGCCCGGTTCGGGATATACCCGTTCACGATCAGATCGTTGGCGATTTCCTGCACCACGTCGCTGGGCACGGCAAACCCCATGCCCTCGTAATCGGTGCTGACGATTTTTTTGGAATTGATGCCGAGCACCTGTCCGAAAGCGTTGACCAGCGCGCCGCCGGAGTTGCCGGGATTGATCGCCGCGGTATGCTGAATGCATTTGGTCGTATAGCTCGTGGATGAAGCGACGGGCCTGCCGATTGCGGAAACCATGCCGTTCGTGAACGAGCCCGCGAATTCGCTGCCGCCGGGATTGCCGATCGCATAGACCGTATCGCCGACGCGGACGCCTTCGGTCTTTGCGAATTCGGCGCTCTGCAGCCCTGTTTTTTTGATCATCAGCACGCCCAGGTCGGTCCGCTTGTCGTAACCGACGATCTGCGCGTCGTAGGTGGATTCGTCGCTGGTCATGACTTTGATCGACACGCCCATCGAACTGATGACATGGGCGCACGTCACGACGTAGGTGCGCGTGTGCGCGTCGTTTTCCCCGATGATCACGCCGCTGCCCTCGGAGTTGAGCTCCCCGCTCTCTCTGTCGTAGACGAGGATGCCCACGGAGCTGTCTTTGATGATCTCATAAATCCGCGCCGCGGAATATCCGGATTCGCCGGCAGGCGCTTCCGTGCGCGTGCCCTGCTCCGGCGGGTCGGCAAGCGCGATCGAAGGACCGTCTTCGCTTCCCTGCCCCGTCGTTGTGGTGGAAACAGCGCCCGGCGCGGTCTCGCGGGACGAAGGATTGGACGGCAACATCGACCTCGCGCCGACGACAACGCCGATCAGGCCGACAAGGACGATCGCCGCGAGCGCGACGATCAGCAGGATCAGGCCGCCGCTCCTCTTTTTGCCGCCGCTGCCGCCGTAAGGATACCGTCCGCCGCCCTGGTTTCCGTAAGGATACTGCGCGCCCTGATTTCCGTAAGGATACTGCGCGCCGCCGCTGCCGCCGTAGGGCGGTCTTGCGCCGCCGGGATTACCGTAAGGGTACTGCCCGCCGTCATAAGGCGGCCTCGCCCCGCCGTTGTCGGGCGGAAGCTCTCCCGTCTGACGGGCGTCGTCTCTTTCGGTTTCGCCGGTTCTCTCTTCCTGTTCATCCGTATCGAAAGTGAACATTTCTTTCCCTCCTCCGATTATTGCTCCGTGGGAAGCTCCACGGTGAATTCCGAATACTCGTTGCCGCTGCTCGAGGCGTAGATCCTGCCCTTGTGCAGCTCAACGATGCTTTTGCAGATGTAAAGCCCGAGTCCGACGCTCTTGGTGTTGAGACTGCGGGATTTATCCACCTTATAGAAACGGTCGAAGACCATTTTCAGCTCCTCGTTCGCGATACCGACGCCGTAATTGCGGATTTTGACGACCGCTTTGTCCGCCTCACGGAAGATACGGACCTCGATTTTGTTGCCGCGCGGCGTGAATTTGACCGCGTTGTCGATGATGTTGTATATGACCTGATGGATCATATCCGGGTCGGCGGAGATCTCGGTCTTTTCGAGCCCGTCGAGCCCGACGATATCGATTTCCTGCTTTGAGATGATCTGTTCAAAGCTCAGAAGCGTGCGGATGACCATATCCGCAAGATCGAATTTCGCGAAAGAGGGGGTGAGCTCGCCCGCCTCGATCTTCGACATGTTGAGCATCGAAGAAATCAGCCGCGCAAGGCGCTTGACTTCGTCCGACACGACGCGCAGATACTTTTTCTGGTCCGCAGGGGCGATCGTGCCGTCGAGGATACCGTCGATATAGCCGCCGATCGAGGTCATCGGCGTTTTCAGCTCGTGCGATACGTTGGCGACGAAATTCCGCCGCGAATTCTCAAACGCGGACAGGTCGTTCGCCATGGAATTGAACGCACTGATCAGCTCGTAGATCTCGTCCTTCTTTTTCGGCTCCCGGATGCGATAGAAAAAATCGCCCTTGGAATACAGACGCGTCGCGTAAATGATATCCTCGAACGGATGCGCGATCCGATAAAGGATAATGTAGATGATGATGAACGCGACGATTACGGAAACCGCGGCGGCGAACAGGAACTCCATGCGGAAAGAACGGATAAAGGACCGGATATTCTCGGTATTATCGCGCACCATGAAGACGATGCCCATTTCCGACTCCGTCCCGTCCGTCTTTTTCAGGCGGATCGGCGCGGCGGAAATGAACTTTTCGCCGAGGAAATCGTCGTGCGCCCCGTTCTCGGAGAGCTCCCCGACCCAGCTTTCGCGTTCGCCGGAGAGGATCCCTTCGATATGCTCCTTCGAGATACGTTCTCTGCTGTGAACCGTACAGACGCCGTTTTCCAGCAGGGGGCTTTCGGGATTGAGCCGCTCCTTGCAGATCACGATCGTGCCGTCGGGATTCGCGATAAACACGTCTGCGCCGGAATCGGAGAAAATCTTCAGCGTAAAGCAGATCAGCTTCGTCGCGTTCTCAGCCTCGAGCGCGTTGGCGCTGTTTTCCAGCAGCTCCTGCGCGGTGACGGCGATCTGCGCCGTCGTCTGATGCATATCCTCCAGCTCGCTTTTGCGGAACGAACGGAAAACGAGCCACATCATCAATATTCCCGATAACAGTGTCGTTATCAGTATGACCGCCGCCAAAAGAGCGAAATATTTACGAAAAAGCTTGCTTTGCAGCAGGCTTGCTCTGGGGCGGACGGGCAGATCGTCCGCCCGTCCGCTGTTTTTCTCTTTTTTCAAGCGATTCATTCTTTCGTTTCGAATTTATATCCGACGCTCCAGACCGTTTTGAGCTCCCATTTGTCGGAAACGCCTTCGAGCTTCTCGCGCAGACGCTTCACATGCACGTCGACGGTGCGGGAATCGCCGTAATAATCGAAGCCCCAAACCTCGTCGAGAAGCTGGTCGCGGGTAAACACTCTGTTCGGGTTGCTCGCGAGATGATAGATCAGCTCGAGCTCCTTCGGCGGGGTATTGATCAGCTTGCCGTTGACCTTGAGCTCATAATTGGTCAGGTTGATCGAAAGCTTGTCGTAATGGACCTCTTTCTGCGCGGAGTTGATCTGCGTGGAGGCGCGGCGCAGCACCGCCTTGACTCTGGCGACGACTTCTTTATTGTCGAAGGGCTTCACGATATAGTCGTCCGCGCCCAGCTCAAGACCGAGAACCTTGTCGAACGTCTCGCCCTTGGCGGTGATCATGATGATCGGGCAGGAGGACGACGCGCGGATCTTTCTGCAGACCTGCCAGCCGTCGAGCCCGGGCAGCATGATATCCAGAAGGATCAGGTTCGGCGCTTCCTTCGTAAACATATTGACCGCCTGCAGGCCGTCGTTTGCGATCACGGTCGAAAAGCCGTCCTTTTCCAGATAAATGCGCAGAAGCTCGCAAATGTTGGAGTCATCGTCGACAATCATGATTTTTTCGTTTGCCATAGTAAAATACCATCTCTTTCTGTATGTTTTTTTATAAGGCAACACGGCACAAATGCGGACGCACGTCTTGCCTGATCTTTATTCCGCCGTCCCGCGCGGCTTCTCCCTGACGACCGACGGGTCGCCTGCGGAGAATCCGCATAAGCCGACGGGAAAATCCGTTTCGCAAACCGCTCGCCCGAATGGCGCGGCGCTGTCATAAATCTCAACCGAAGAACACACGGAACGGCTCCGTGCGCAGCTCAGGACCTGCCCTCTTTCCGCCGCACCGCGATCATACCGACGCCGCAGATCGCCGCCGCGCAGCCGATCGCGATCGCGGGCGCAGCCGTTTTCAGCGCGCTGCGCGGCTGCGTCGGCGTGACGGTCTGCTGCGTAATCGGCGAAGCAGACGCCGGAGAATATGTTTTTTTCAGCGTGATCCCGGTGATATAGCCCTCATCGTTTACC
>JAFRTA010000075.1 GCA_017427315.1 Clostridia bacterium | reverse complement strand
GGAAGAGGTTATTCAAATCGGAAAGGGCACGCACGAAGGCATGAACCATCTCGACGGACGTTCTGCGCTCGCATATGCGAGAATCAGAAAAATCGGCACCGACTTCGCAAGAACAAACAGACAAAGAACGGTGCTTCTCGCCGTATATGATAAACTGAAAGACGAGAGTATTACGGATTTGGTCAAACTGGTCGACACGGCGCTTCCGTATGTGACGACGGATATGTCGAACACCGATATTTACGCGCTGGGCATGAAGCTGTTTCCGCTGCTGAAATCCGTATCTATCTCGACGTATTACGTTCCGCCGGAGGGAACGTATGAAGGCGTGTTTATCCGACAGATGTACGTTTTGTATCCCGACCTCAAAGCGATCCGGGATATTCTCCATTCACAATATATCCCTTATTAAACGATAATCAAAAAAACGGATCCGTATTTCAATGAAACGGATCCGTTTTATTTTTGTTTCTCAATAATGCCGTATTTCAGAAGCTGCCCGATAAACGCAAGCGTATCGTTTTTCGCCGTCTCCGGGTCGATTTCAAATTCCTCCGCGATCCTCTTTGCTGCGGAAAGCTCGTTCCCGCCCTTTTTGATTTCGTCTATTACGATTGCGCCGGTCTCGGTCAGGGTAAAGATACCGTTGAATTCCTTTGTTTTTTCACCGACGGGCATCAGCATCGTCTCACCGCAGACCGTCCGGCAGATAAAGTCTTTACTGATTTCGTACATTCGAACCCTCCTGATAAAGGCGTGAAAGCTCATCGGCAAGACATTCGCTCATTTCGCAAAGATATCGCGGCGCTTGCGTAAACTCCCCCGTTTCCGCATAACACGCCGCCGGGCAAACGCAGCACACCGGACGAAGACGGCATGCCGTACATTTCGCAGGCATACGTACCGACTGCGCAAACGCCCGCGTTTTTTCCCAGCACGCAGAAAAGCCGTTCTCGGTCACGCTGCCTTCGGAAACAGGTATCATGCCGCACATCAGCATTTTTCCCTGCGAATCAATCCAGTATGCGGTATGGCCGGCACGGCACCGAACGCCTTCCACCGGACGATCAATATCTTCGCATTCGCGGGTCTGCATCTGCAAGAGCTGTCGGAGCGCCGATTGCATGGAATCCGAACCGCTGCGCAGAATATCCCACCGGATACGCAAACGAGCTGCCTGTTCGGGAGAAAGTCTTACCGTCGGCGCGCCCGCACCGTCCTTTCGGACCGGAGGATAAGTATATACCGTTGACTGGCAATGCAGGGCGAGTTTTCGCACCAGCGCGGCAATATCTTCGCAGCGGTCCGCGTTTTCACCGGTGAACGTTACGTTCAGTTTCGTCTCAATCCCCGCGTTCTTCATTCGGCGGATATTTCTGACAACGCGGTCGAACGCGCCGACTCCGCACTGTTTCCGATATCCATCATTTGAATCGGCATACAGCGTGACGTTCAGGCGCATCGGCGGATTTTTCTCGAGCAGTTCCGCGATTTTTCCGTTCAGAAGATATCCGTTCGTATTGATCGAAATCATCATGCCGAGCTGTTTCAGCCCTGTATAAATCTCCGGAAAATCCTGACGAAGCAAAGGCTCCCCACCCGTCAGCAGGAGAAAAACGGTTCCCGCCTGAGCGGCCTGTCTGCCGATATCGAGCCATTCGGCCGCAGTCAGTTCCTTTTTTTCGCCGGGCTTCTCGTTATGTGCGTGGATGTAACACATTTTACAGTTAAAATTGCATCCCGAGGTCAGTTCAAAAGTACCCGAGACCGGAATCCCGAGCTTTCTGCCTTCTGTATGCAGTTTTCTGACCAACAGCGGTTCCGCCGCAGCCGTTATTCCCTGTAAATCACTCATCGCAACATTCAATCAGGCTTCTATGCACAATTCCTTCGCAAGCGTTTCGACCGCCCCGTAGTCCGGTCTGCATTTCAGAAGAAGACAGGGAACGCTCGAGACGATTTCTTCTGCAAAAGAAATAGCAGTATCCCGAACGGAAACGTCGTCTTCCGGATACGTAAAACAGCCGATCAACCGCTTGAACGCATCGAAGGGAGATAATCTTTCTACGGTATTATAATCGCTTTTCGCCGGAAAAGCAATAGCAAATAGATGCGATTTTTCATTCAGGCAGATACTTGACGAACCGCAAAACGGGGGGCCGTAAGCCAACCATTTGCCGCTCTCGTTCCGGATAACCGCGCGGTCGCCGTTGATAATCTCTGCGCCGCGATAACGCTCCCAGAGAGACGCCTGCGTGGATTTACCGATTTGTTTCGGGCCTGCGAACAGGATACCGCGGTTACCGGCCGTTATGAATGAGGCGTGCACGACGGCGCCGCGCCGCAGGAGAAACAGCCGACCGACGTCCAGCGCGTCAAATATCATTCCGTCCCAGAAGGGTTGTTCGTAATCAATGTACAGGTCGATTCCGTCCCCGCGCGGAACTTCGCACGCGTATGGCGTAAAAGCGGGATGGTCAGAATCCGCAAAAAAAACAAAACCGTACGATTGCCCGCCGTCGGTAATTCTGTACCGGCGACGGTCAGACGGCAGCTCTTTTTCTCCGAACCGCGGCAGCGGGGAACGCGTAACGCGTACCGTAACGTCGACCGGATTCTCGTCGCCGATACGAAACAGCGGAAAAAAACCGGAATCACTGATTTCCTCTTCCGATTCCACGCGCAGACGAACGCCGCCGATCGAATACTGTTTAATCCGCATAGGTCGCAAACACCACCTTGCCGGTTGCGGCGCGAATGTTTGAGGCTCTCGCCTGCACCGTATTCCCAGCCTCGAGATCGCCGAAGGACGTGCGGTATGTGATACCGCCGAGATAGCCGAAGTCATCGGTATCTTTATAGTAGACATAAACGCCCGAAAGCGTTTCATCCGTCAGATTCTTCACGTTGATAAACCCGTCGG